>JAUSJS010000087.1 GCA_030647575.1 Candidatus Limnocylindrales bacterium
CAGGTGACGAAGCCGATCGAGCGCGCCGTGTCGGGAGTCCCGGGCCTCGACCAGCTCCAGTCGACGTCGGCCAATTCCTTCGCGTTCGTCGTCGCCCAGTTCGACTACGGCGCAGACCTCGACGAGGCGGTCGCCACGATCGAAGAGAACATCCGCACGTCCAACATGCCAGGCGGCGTCGAGCCGACGGTCGCTGCCTTCAACTTCAACGCGGCGCCGATCCTTATCGCCTCGGTCTCTGCCCAGGGCGAAACCGATCTCGAAGGCGCTGCCAAGATCGCGAGGACCGAGCTCATCCCTGAGCTCTTGTCGCTCCCTGGCGTCGCCACCGCGGACCTCGCCGGCGGGCTCGAGGACCGGCTGGTCGTCACGCTCGACCCGGATCGTCTCGCGGAGGCCGGCGTCTCGTCGCAGCAGGTTGTCGGCATCCTCCAGGCCAACAACCTGACCCTTCCGGGCGGCGAGCTTTCGGTCGACGGTGCGCGGATCCCCGTCTCGACGATCGGACGATTCGAGTCCGTCGAGCAGATCAGGAGCCTCGTCGTCGGGGTTCGGGCCTCGACGCCGCTGCCGGCGGCCTCGTCGCCGATCGTTCCGGCGTCCCTCGCTCCGTCTGCGAGCGCTCCGCGCCCGATCACGCTCGGCGAGCTCGGCGTTGTCGAGGTGGTGAGCCTCGCGACGACCGGATACGGTCGGACCAACGGTCAGCCGGCGGTCACCATCTCGATCAGCAAGGCAAGTACCGCGAACACCGTATCCGTGGCCCAGGCGGCGCAGGCGAAGCTTGATGAGATCGCTGCCCGCCATCCGGGCGAGATCGAGATCGCGACCGTCTCGGATCAATCCGTCTTCATCCTCGAGTCGAGCGAAGGACTCGTGCGAGAGGGTGGCCTCGGTGCCGTCTTTGCCGTGCTGACGATCTTCCTGTTCCTGTTCAACCTGCGCTCGACGTTCGTGGCCGCGGTGAGCATCCCGCTGTCGATCCTGACCGCCCTCGTGGTCATGCAGGTCGCCGGCATCACCCTGAACATCCTCACTCTCGGCGGGCTCGCCGTCGCGGTCGGCCGCGTCGTCGACGACTCGATCGTCGTCCTCGAGAACATCTACCGGCATCGAGCACTCGGGGACGATCGGCTCACGGCCGTGACCAAGGGTCCTCGCGAGGTGGCGGGCGCGATCACGGCGAGCACACTCACGACCGTCGCCGTCTTCCTGCCTCTCGGATTCGCCGGTGGCTTCGTCAGCCAGTTCTTCCTGTCGTTTTCGCTGACGATCACCTTCGCCCTGCTCGCGTCGCTGATCGTGGCACTCACGGTCGTCCCGGTCCTGGCGTATCTCCTCGTCGGGCGAGTCGGTGGTTCGGTTGACGAGACCGGTGAGCCGAGGAATTCGTTCTGGGTCCGCATCTACGACCCGGCGATCCGCTTCGTCCTCCGCAACCGTTGGACGAAGGTCGGTACGGTCGCTGTCGCCGCGGTGCTGTTCTTCGCCTCGATCGCCATCGTGCCCCTCCTGCCGACGACGTTCATCGACTCGGGCTCGGAAAAGATCGTCCAGGTCTCCGTCTCGCCGCCGTCAGGTGCCGGCTCGGAGCAGGTCCTGGAACGAGCCGCCGAGGCAGAGGTGATCCTCCTCGCCGACCCCGATGTCGAACTCGTCGCGACCAGTGTGCCCGGCGATAGCGACGTTGGCTTCCAGACCGTTCTCGCCGCTCAGCAGGGCCGGGCGACCAATAGCGCCCAGATCGTCGTCCGCCTCGATTCAGCGGTCGATCTCGACGCCAAGATCCAGGCCCTGAGCGAGAAGCTTGGGCCGGTCGGAGAGGACGGCTATGAGGTCACCGTCGGTCAGCAGGGTGGCGCGGGAACGAATAGCCTCAGCGTCGTCGTCAGCGCCGCGGACCAGGCGATCGTGGCCCAGACCGCGGATGCCGTGCGCGCGGGCCTCGAAGGCGAGCCCGGCCTGGCAAACCTGACGAGCGACCTCGTCAAGGCGGCGCCCGAGGTCCAGGTCCAGGTCGACCCGAACCGAGCCATCGGCGTTGGGCTGACGGCCGCCCAGGTCGGCGCGGAGATCCGAGGCGCCCTGACGTCGCAGACCGTCGGCCGGGTCCAGTTGGCCGAAGGCGACCCTGTCGCCCTCGTCGTCCGACTCGATCCTGCCCACTTGACCTCTGTCGAGTCGCTCCGCAATCTTCCCGTCGGGACGACGGCGAAGGTGCCACTTGGGACGATCGCGACTGTCGATCAGGCCGACGTACAGGGACGGATCACCCGCATCGACGAGGCCCCATCGGCCACGATCACCGCGGAGATCACGAGCGGCGACACCGGCGCCACGTCCCTGGCAGTCCAGGCCGTCATCGACCGCCTTCGCGCCGACGGGACCATCCCGCTCATCGCTGAGGTCCGGCTCGGAGGAGTCACTGCCCAGCAGAGCGAGGCATTCGGCGGTCTCTTCGCCGCAATGGGCATCGCGATCCTGCTCGTCTACCTCGCGATGGTCGTCGCCTTCAACTCCATGGTGACGCCGTTCATCATCCTGTTCAGCCTGCCCCTCGCGACGATCGGTGCCTTTCCGGCCCTGCTGCTGACGGGCAGGCCGATCGGCCTCAGCGCCCTGATCGGCTTCCTGATGCTCATCGGGATCGTCGTGACGAATGCGATCGTCTTGCTCGATCTGGTCGAGCGATTGCGAGCCGACGGTCACTCGACCCGCGACGCCCTGATCGAGGGTGGGCGGACTCGAATCCGGCCGATCCTCATGACCGCGATCGCGACGATGCTGGCCCTCGTCCCGCTGGCGGCCGGTTTCAACCAGGGCTCGATCATTGCCGCCGAGCTCGGCACGGTCGTCATCGGTGGCCTGCTCAGCTCGACGTTCCTGACCCTGCTCGTCGTGCCGGTCGTCTACGCACTCGTCGATGGCCTACGGAGCTGGCTCGTGGGCGGCCGGGCGCCACGTCCCGTCCGCTACGCCGAGATGGGCGAGCCGGCACCGGGTGGATAGGCGAGGCCGTCCGACCACGCATCAGAACGGGGCGACAACGAACCGGCCGTAGGCGATCAGCGTGGCGATCGCACCGAGAATCGCGTTGACGATAATGAGCCCAACGGCACCAAGGATCTCGAGGATGCCGATGATCCGCATCCGGTCGCGACCGACGGCAGCCAGCCAGGTCATGCCTGGCCTCGTTGACGCCTGGTCGAATCCGAGGGTGTGGGTGTATCCGACCCCCAGAAATGCCAGCGCGAGCAGGATCTGGCCGATCCACAGCAGCAGATCCGCGTCCATCGCAGAGCCTCCTCAGGCGCCGAACGGAATGACAGCTGCCACGACACCGACGGCGACACCGATCGCGAGACTCGCGAGACCGATCCGATTGGCCCCGGCGCGGTCACGGGCTCGGGCGTCCTCGTCCACGACCTCTTGGGAGTCTCCGACGGGTCCGAAATTGAAGATCCCGCGCGACCCGAAGCCGGCACAGAACTTCAGCCAGGCCTGCAGGTAGCCGGACGCGGCGGCGGCTGCGGGCAGCCCGACGATCAGTCGGGCGAGCGGTGGCGCGTCAATCGCCACGAGGCCCGCCAGCACGGCCAGCGTGACCAACAGACCGACGTGCCCGGCTCGACGCCGGCGAGCGATCTCGGCGGGACCGATATTGCAGACGCCCGGCCGATATTCGACGCCGGCCAACGGCGTCCCGGGCGAGCTGTTGGCTGCGTAGGTTGACAGCGTCATGTCTTGCTCCTCGTTGCACTCGTTGGTCGGACGAGCCGTCGCATCGCCCGCATCATCTGGCGGGGTGTTGGCGGGGACGACAGGGGGGCGGCGCCCTCGGTGCGGCACCCGTCGAGCATCACACCGAGGAACCGCCTCCACGCATCCGGGGCGGACTCGCCGGAGCCCTGGACGACGCCGGCGTTCGCCATGAGCAGCAGGACGAGGTCCTCGAGGACGAAGTCCGGCCGAAGCGATCCTTCCGCCTGCGCGCGCTCGATCAACAGGACTGACAGGTCGTAGCCGCGCCGACGATGGGCCTCCAGTGCCTTGGCGTTCGGGAACGTCCTCGTCAACACGTCCTTGAGTCCGCGGTCGGCGGCCTGCATCTCGCAGACCCGCTCGACATACGCCTGGAAGCCCGACCAGCCGTCGGGCGCCTCCAGCGCCTCCTCGGCCGCCCGGGCGTACTCCTCGAGGCGCCGCTCGAAACAGGCTGCGATCAGGTCGTCGCGGCTCGGAAAGCGCCGGTAGAGGGTCGCAATGCCGACGCCGGCATCCTCCGCCACGTCCTCTAGCGGAACATCGAGGCCGTGCTCGGCGAATGCCGCCTCGGCGGCTTCGACGATCCGAACGCGGTTGCGCTCGGCGTCGACCCGGAGCGTTCGTGCGTCCTCGTGAGATGGTGCCACTGGCGTATCGTACTACAACCGGAGGCCTGTCTCCACTTGTGCTAGGCTGGCACGGTTCAACCGGAGAAACCACTCCATTTGCACCCTGAGGTATGTCCATATGAAGGCGTTCGCACTCGAAAGCACTGACAAGCCTGCGGCCCTGGTGACCGTCCCCAAGCCGGAGGTCGGCGAGGCCGACGTCCTCGTCGCTGTGCGAGCCGCGAGCGTCAACGGCTTCGATGTTTACCAGGCCAATGGCTTCCTGTTCGGCATGATGGAGCATGCCCTGCCGACAGTCGTCGGGCGTGACTTCTCCGGGGTGGTGGAGGCGGTCGGACCAGGCGTCCACGAGTTCGCAACGGGCGACGAAGTTTTCGGCTTCATCCCATCCACGCCACCGCTCAAGAGCGGCGCCTTCGCCGAGTACGTCGCGGGTGGGCGGGAGCTGGTTCTCGCCGCCAAGCCCGCCGATCTGGACTTCCATGATGCTGCCGCGTTGCCGCTCGCCGGGTCGGCCGCGCTCGACCTGCTCGAGGCGATCGATGGCCACGAGGGCGATGTCATCCTGATCGTTGGCGCGACCGGCGGCGTCGGCACCATGGCCGTCCAGCTCGCCGCCCAGCGCGGCCTGACGGTCGTCGCGACCGCCCGCCCGGACGAGGAGGCCTTCGTCCGCGAGCTCGGTGCGACCG
>JAUSJS010000088.1 GCA_030647575.1 Candidatus Limnocylindrales bacterium
GTCCCGTGAGGCGACCGGGCGACCAGACGACGGCGATCCGCCGAACGGTCGGCGGCGCGACGCGGGAGATGTCTACCCGGGTCCCAGGCCATCAGGCCAGGGGCCTTTTCATTTGGGCGCACCCGCCGGATAAG
The DNA here is from genome assembly GCA_030647575.1 of Candidatus Limnocylindrales bacterium. GTDB lineage: Bacteria > Chloroflexota > Limnocylindria > Limnocylindrales > CSP1-4 > SPCO01. The sequence goes on from JAUSJS010000088.1 coordinate 135, forward strand.
CCGACGGGCGCTAGCGGCAGGGATGCGCTGTAATGCCGGCCACCGTGATCGTCGGCCTCCAGTGGGGCGACGAGGGCAAGGGCAAGATGACCGACTTCCTGGCCGAACAGGTGGCCATGGTCGTCCGCTACCAGGGTGGCGACAACGCCGGCCACACGGTGGTCAACGGCGACGAGGTCTTCAAGCTCCGCCTGACGCCCTCGGGAGTGCTCTACTCGCACATCACCTCGGTCATCGGCAACGGCGTGGTGGTCAATCCGCTGACCCTGATCGACGAGCTGGACATGCTCGCCTCGCGCGGGATCGACGTCGCCCGAGTGCGGGTCAGCCGGAGCGCGCACGTGACCATGCCGTACCACGTTGCGCTCGACGTGGCCAATGAGTCCCGCCTGGGCGAGGCGAAGGTGGGGACGACCGGCCGCGGCATCGGGCCCACCTATGGCGATCGGGCGTGGCGGCTCGGGTTGCGCATGGAGGATCTCCTGGACCGCGGCGTGCTGCGCGAACGGATCAGCCGCGCCCTGCCCGACAAGAATCTGCTGCTCAAGGGCATGGGCGACCCAACCTTCGAGGTCGAGCCGCTGGTCGCGATGGCGGCCGCCTGGGGCGAGCGGCTGCGCCCCCACCTCGACGACACGACCTGGCTGGTCCAGGGCGCCCTCGCCCGGGGCGAGCACGTCCTTTTCGAGGGCGCCCAGGGCACGCTCCTGGATCTCGATCACGGGAGCTACCCCTTCGTGACCTCGTCGAACCCGGTTGCCGGCGGCGCGTGCACCGGCGGGGGCATCGGGCCGCTCCAGGTCGACGAAGTCATCGGGGTGATCAAGGCCTACTCGACCCGGGTCGGCTCGGGGCCGTATCCAACCGAGCTGCACGACGAGATCGGTGCCGGGATCGCGGCGCGCGGCCACGAGTTCGGGACCGTGACCGGTCGGCCGCGGCGGGTTGGCTGGTTCGACGCGGTGCCGCTGCGCTACGCCGTCGCGGTCAACAGCGTCAGCTCGATCACCCTCAACAAGCTCGATATCCTGTCTGGCATCGAGACCATCCAGCTGTGCGTTGCCTACGAGCTCGATGGCCGGCGGGTCGAGACCTGGCCGTCCAGCGGCGCCGCCTTGTCGCGCGCTACGCCGGTCTACGAGGACTTCCCTGGCTGGGTCGAGCCGCTCCACGACGTCCGCTCGCTGGCCGACCTGCCGGAGAACGCTCGACGCTACGTCAGCGCGATCGAAGGGCATGCCGGCGTCCCGATCATCTTCGTGTCGGTCGGTCCGGAGCGGACCCAGACGATCGAGCGAGCCTGGCGCCCGATGCGCCGGCGAGCCGGGCTGCCCGGATGAGCCTGATCGCCCCGACCCGAACGCTGATCGTGGGGAGCGGCGGCCGGGAGCACGCACTGGCCTGGAAGCTCGCCTCGGAGCCGGGCGGCAACGAAGTCCTCGTGGCGCCGGGCAGCGACGCGATCGCTGCCGAGCCTCGGGTCCGGCGGCTGGCCGGCGTGGATCCGCTGGATCCGGACGCGATCGTCGCGGCGGCGCGTCGAGAGGCCGTGGAGCTGGTGGTCATCGGGCCGGAGGCATCGCTCGCGGCGGGCGTGGCCGACGCCCTGCGCTCGGCCGGGATCGCCGTGTTCGGTCCGTCGGCGGCGGCGGCCCGGATGGAATCGAGCAAGGCGTTCTGCCACGAGGTCGCCGATGCGGCCGGCGTCAGGATGGCCCAGGCAGGTGTCTTCCACGATCGAAGCGCGGCACGTGCCTTCGCGGCGGAGCTCGCGGCTGGCGGTGGCGGCCTCGTGGTCAAGGCCGACGGGCTCGCGGCGGGCAAGGGCGTCACCGTGTGCGACTCGCTGGATGAGGCGGACCGCGCCATCGACGAGCTGTTCGCCCACGAGTCGGCCGCCGGCTCGGATCATCCGCCGGTCGTCATCGAGGAACGGCTGGACGGACGCGAGGCCAGCCTGATCGCCATGTGTGACGGCCACGAGGCGGTTGCCCTGCCGCCCGCCCGTGACCACAAGCGCTTGCTCGACGGGGATGCCGGGCCGAACACGGGCGGGATGGGGGCCTACAGCCCGCTTCCCGATCTCCCCGACGACGAAGCCGAGCTCCTGCTCGACGCCTTCCATCGGCCGCTGCTGGCCGAGCTGGCCCGGCGCGGGACGCCCTTCCGCGGAGCGCTCTATGCGGGCCTGATGCTGACCGCGGACGGCCCGGTCCTGCTCGAGTGCAACGCCCGCTTTGGCGATCCCGAGACCCAGGCGATCCTGCCGCGCCTCGCGCTGGCGTTGGGTCCATGGCTGCTGGCAGCGGCTCATGGCCGGCTCGGGACCGCCCTGGCGAGCTCCTACATCGCCGGGTCCCGTCTGCCCCCGCTGCCCGGAGCCACCGTTGCGATCGTGTTGGCGGCAGCCGGGTATCCGGGCCGGCCACGAGCCGGCGATCCGATCGGCGGGCTCGAGGAGGCGGCCGCGATGGGGGCTCTCGTCTTCCACGCCGGGACGACCCGCGACGCGAACGGGACGGTTCGGACCGCCGGCGGACGGGTCCTGTCGGTCGTCGGTCGGGGGGCCGACCTGGCCGCGGCGCGAGAGGCGGCAACGGCGGCCGCGGATCGAATCGAGGCGCCCGGCCTGCAGCGCCGCCACGACATCGGCCTCGAGCCGTTGCGCGTCTCCGCCGGAGCCGGCCGGTGAGGTCTTCACGGTGATCCGTCGCTACACGCTCCCGGAGATGGGGGCGGTCTGGTCGGACACCTCCCGGTTCGAGGCCATGCTACGGGTCGAGCTGGCGGTCGCCCGCGTGCAGGCCGCCCGCGGCCTCGTTCCGGCCGAGGCGCTGGCAGCCCTCGAGTCGCGCTCGCGCGTCGACGTCGATCGGATCGCCGAGATCGAACGGACGACGGATCACGACGTCATCGCCTTCGTCAGCCAAGTCGCCGAGACAGTCGGACCGGAGGGACGCTTCCTTCACCTCGGATTGACCAGCAGCGACGTGGTCGATACGGCGCTGGCGCTGCAGCTGCGCGCGGCGGGCGAGCGCCTGCTTGCCGACGCGGACCGCCTGTTGACGGCGATCGTCACCCGTGCTCGGGCGTCGAAGGACACGCTGATGATGGGGCGGACTCATTCGGTCCACGCCGAGCCGACCACCCTCGGTCTCAAGCTGGCCGGCTGGGCGTTCGAGCTCGATCGCGGCCGGACGCGGCTCGCCGCGGCCGTCGATGAGATCGGGACCGGGAAGATCTCCGGTCCCGTCGGCACCTACTCGCACCTGGCGCCCGACATCGAAGCGGATGTCCTGGCGGCGCTCGGCCTGCACGCCGACCCGGTCAGCACCCAGATCGTCCAGCGCGATCGGCATGCCGCATTGCTCACGGCAATCGCCATCCTCGGCGGATCGCTGGAGCGTTTCGCGACCGAGGTTCGCAACCTCCAGCACACCGAGATCGGCGAGCTCCAGGAGCCGTTCAAGCCGGGCCAGAAGGGCTCATCTGCGATGCCCCACAAGCGCAACCCGATCCTGTCCGAGCGGATCGCCGGCCTGGCCAGGCTCCTCCGCGGCTACGCCCACACGGCGCTCGAGAACCAGCCGCTCTGGCACGAACGCGACATCAGCCATAGCAGCGCCGAGCGGGTGATCCTGCCCGACGCGACGATCGTGCTCGACTACATGCTCGTGCGCATGACCGGCCTGATCGAGGGACTCGTGGTTCGACCCGAGCGGATGCGCGAGAACATCGAGCGCGGGCTGGGGCTGCACGCCTCGTCGCGCGTGCTGGGCGTCCTGATCGAGAGCGGACTCGCCCGCGAGGAGGCCTACGCGATCGTGCAGCGCGCTGCGCTCCGAGCCGCCGACGAGCGGGTCCCGCTGCGCGAGCTGCTGGCGATCGATCCGACCGTGGCCCAGCGCGTGCCGCTGGCCAGGCTCGACACCTGCTTCAACGATGCGGCGTTCCTGGCCCACGTGCCGGAGATCATGGCTCGGCTCGATCGGCTCGGCGGTGGGCTGGGCGGTGGGGTCGCCGCCCGGTCGGCACCGGCGAAGGTGGTGACCGATGCTGGCTGAGGCGTTCCTGCGTTCGGGCAAGGTCCGCGACCTCTACAGCCTGCCGGGCGGGAGGCTCGTCCTGACCGCCTCCGACCGGATCTCTGCCTTCGATGTGGTCCTGCCGTCGTCGATTCCGGACAAGGGGCGCGTGCTGACCGGCCTGTCGAGGTTCTGGTTCGCCGAGACCGCCGGCATCGTGCCAAATCACCTGCTCGACACGGACGTCGACGTCCTGCGCGACGCGTTTGCGGCTCGTTCCGAAGCCCGGTGGGCGATGATCGGGTCGGCGATCAGCCCCGAAGCGCGCATCGCCATGCAGCTGGAGCTTCCACTCGACCATCTACGCGGCCGGGTGATGATCTGCCGACCCACGCAGGTCGTTCCGATCGAGGCCGTGGTTCGCGGCTATCTCGCCGGTTCCGGTTGGAAGGAGTACCGCGAGCGGGGGACCGTTTGTGGGATTCCACTCCCCACGGGCTTGCGTGAGAGCGATCAGCTACCCGAGCCGATCTTCACGCCCGCCACGAAGGCGGAACTCGGCGAACACGATGAGAACATCAGCTTCGATCAAATGGTCGAACACCTGGGCGCGCACTCGATCGATCATGAATCCGCGGCGCCGTTGGCCGAAGCCATTCGCGAGCGTGCCCTGGCGCTCTATCGCTACGGCGCCGCCATCGCTGCCCGGCGTGGGATCCTGCTCGCCGACACGAAGTTCGAATTCGGTCTCGCCTTTCCGATCGAGGAGGGCGAGCCCGATGGGCCGCCCGAGTCTCACCTCATCCTGATCGACGAGGTCCTCACGCCAGACTCCTCTCGCTTCTGGGACGCCGCGAGCTACGAGCCCGGCCGCCCGCAGGCCAGCTTCGACAAGCAGTTCGTGCGGGACTGGCTCGAGACCCAGCCGTGGGACAAGACCGCGCCCGGACCGGAGCTGCCGCCGGACGTGATCGAGGGCACGAGGGCGCGCTACATCGAAGCCTACGAACGGATCACCGGCGCCAGCTTCGCGCGCTACCTGGCGGAGGACGTGATCGCCCCATGACCAGCTTCCGGTTCGCCGTCAACGTCGTCCCCAAGCCCGGCATCCTGGACCCGCAGGGACGGGCGGTGGAGGGCAGCCTCGGCCACCTCGGGATCGTCGGCGTGAGCGCCGTGCGGGTCGGCCGGCGGGTCGAGCTGACCGTGGATGCGAGCGATGAGGCGTCCGCCCGGGCGGTCGTCGAGCAGCTTGCCGGTGAGCTCCTGTCCAACCCCCTGATCGAGGCCTACGACCTC
>JAUSJS010000093.1 GCA_030647575.1 Candidatus Limnocylindrales bacterium
TCCCCTGATGACCTGACCACTATCAGGATCGACGGGCCCCATCGACGAGACATAGACCATGCCTCCGGCCTTGACCGCCCGCCCGTAACCGACCGGGGGTCGGGATGCATCGGGCGGCTGGAGCGTCTCTCCGGCGACCCATCTCCCCTTCCCTTGGCGGGCCAGGCCCGTTCGCGTGGGGTCTCCGGCAGGGATGCCGAATTCCCCGGGCGGCAGCTGGATCCCGCTCGCCTTGAACTTGCCCATGAAGGTCGGCCTGATCCCGGTCGGCTTGAGTAGCCCCTCGACCTTTCCGTCTCGAACGCCGGTCTGCTCGAACGCGAAGATGTCCTGGGTGAGGATCTCGTCGTCTTCGATCCCGTAGACCTCGGTGATGTTTACGACCTTGCGGGAGCCGTCCTTGAGACGCGCTGTATGGACGATCAGGTCCACGGCGGAGGCGATCTGGTCGCGGATCGCCCGCAGCGGCAGCTCATAGCCGGTCATGAGGACCATCGTTTCAAGCCGGCGGAGCATGTCCGCCGGGCTGTTCGCGTGCCCGGTCGATAGGGAGCCGTCCTGGCCCGTCGTCATGGCCTGGAGCATGTCCAGGGCCTCGCCCGCGCGGCACTCACCCACGATGATCCGGTCGGGGCGCATGTGCAGGGCCTTGCGCAACAGATCGCGGATCGTGATCTCGCCTTGGCCCTCGGGATTCGGCGGGCGCGACTCGAGCGGCACGATGTGCTCCTGGCGGAGCTGCAGCTCAGCGGCGTCCTCGATCGTGACGATCCGCTCATCCTCGGGGATGAAGGAGGAGAGGACGTTGAGCGTCGTCGTCTTTCCCTAGCCGGTGCCGCCGGACACGAAAACGTTGAGTCGGGCCTCGACGCAAGCCCTCAGGAATTCGAACATCTCGGCCGTTGCCGTGCCGAAGCGGACGAGGTCGTCCACCGTGAGTGGCTTCGCGGGGAACTTGCGGACCGTGATCACCGGTCCGACGAGCGAGAGCGGGGCGATGACGGCATTGACCCGCGAGCCGTCGGGCAGGCGGGCGTCAACCCGCGGGCTCGACTTGTCGATGCGCCGTCCCAGGGGGGTGATGATCCGGTCGATGATTCGCAGCACGTGCTCGTCATTCAGAAAATGGCTTTCGACGCGCTGGATCTTCCCGCCCCGCTCGATGTAAACGTGGTTTGGGCCATTGACCATGATCTCGGTGATCGTCTCGTCGAGAAGAAGCGGATCGAGTGGCCCGAGGCCCCCGACCTCTCCGACCAGCTCCTCGATCAGGCGCGAACGTTCGTCATGCGTCACGGCGAACCCGTGCACGCGGATGATCCGGTCGACGATCTCCTCGATCCCCCTTTGGAGTTCAGTCGGATCGGAGACGTCGAGCAGCGAGTGGAAGGCGCTCATGACCTCGTCCTGGAGGCGAAGCCTGATGTCGCGCAGCAACTCCTCCCGCGCCGCGACCCGACCCCGGTTCGGCGGAGCAGGAGGCGGGACGGGCACGAGTGCGCCGGCGTTCGGGGCGTCGGCTCCCTGTTGCGCCCGCTCGACCCGCTGGCGCAGCGACATGACGTACACCTCCCCCGGCTTGCGACACGACTCTAGATGGGTGGTGATCCGGGCCTGCGCCATTGAGCGGCGGCCCGCCTCGCTTGCTGAGCTCGCGGCGAGAATACCTCCGCCCCGCTAGCAGAGGCCCTTGGCAGTACCCACGCGGTGCGTCAAGGCAACCTAAATGCAGGCCGTCGCCGCTGCCGGAGGGGCTGAGTCCCTGCGATGGCCGACGACAGCATGGCCCTGCTCGACACGCTTCGCAAGGCGATCGCCGAGGGCGCCGCCCGGGTAACCCCGATTCCAGCCGGATTGGCGCATGCAACCACTCGAGACCCACAGGGCGTCGATGGCGGCAACCCAACTGGACCACGCGACGAATCCCGACCAGACTCCGCCAAGAGTTCCGGGGTGGCTGGAGCCGGTGACCGGTTCGTGTCCGGTAGACCAGCGGTGCTGGAATCGGGACGCGATCGCCAGCTCGACGTACCGCGGTGCGAGTGCCGGGTGCTAGCCGAGGATCACCTTCACCCGGTGCATCCCGCCGTCGTCCGACAGCGGGATGGTGGCCCCGGGGCCCGCCAGCGGCTGACCGTCGAGTTCCGCGGAAACCACGCCGCGGCTGACGCCGTGCGGGTTCTCCACCGCGATCTCGTACCGCGAGGAGTGGTAGGCGAAGTCGATCTCGTAGCGCGGCCAGGCTCGCGGAATGCACGGCTCGATGACGAGGTTCGCGCCACGGAGCTGGAAGCCCAGGATCGATTCGACGCCGGCCTGGTACATCCAGCCGGCGGATCCCGTGTACCAGGTCCATCCACCGCGACCGACATGGGGTGGTTCCGAGTAGACGTCCGCCGCCATCACGTAGGGTTCCACCTTGTAGCGATGGACGCCGGCTCTCGTGCTCGCATGGTTGATCGGATTCAGGATCGAGAACAACTCGCCGGCCTTGTCGCCTTCGCCGAGGGCTGCGAACGCGAGAACCGACCAGATCGCACCGTGCGTGTATTGGCCACCGTTCTCGCGTACGCCAGGCGGGTAGGCCTTGATATAGCCGGGAT
>JAUSJS010000108.1 GCA_030647575.1 Candidatus Limnocylindrales bacterium
CTTCCGGATGATCATCGATCCGATCGGCTTCAAGCGCGCGATGCTCGACGCCAAGCACGAGTACGAGGTCGACATGGAGCGATCCGGCTGGCAGCCGAGCCCACCGATCCGGGCCGCCTCCGGCTCGGGCGCGGCTGCAACCGGGGCCTTGCCAGGTGCAGGCTCCACCGGCGGGGGCGCGCCATCCGGCACCCCATCGACGCCCGGCACCCCGGATGCGGTTCGGCCCGCATCTGCATCTGCCGCGGCGCACAAGGTCAATCCGGACGAGGTCACGCGCACCCTCGCGAACCTCGCCGACCTGCGCGATCGAGGCGCCATCTCGGCCGAGGAATACGAGGCCAAGAAGACGGACCTGCTCGCGCGGCTCTAGCCGCGGCGCTCGCCAGCAGACCGCGGAGGCCGGCCGCGGCTACCATACGCGGGACCCCCACACACCAGGTGCCGCGTGGATCCTGACCGAATCATTCCTGCCGCGATCGTCGTGGCGATCATGCTGCTCGTCGGGTTTCCCGTCCATGAGTTCAGCCACGCCCTCGCGGCCTACCGCCTGGGCGACGGGACGGCCAAGCTCTTCGGGCGGCTGACCCTCAATCCGATCGCCCATTTCGACCCGGTCGGCGGCATCCTCCTGGCGATCACGTTCCTCGGTTCCGCGGCCGCCGGGAGCGCCTTCGGATTCGGCTGGGCCAAGCCGACCCCGGTCAACCCGATGAACCTGATGTACGGCCGGCGCGGAGAGGCGATCGTGGCCGCGGCTGGTCCGATCTCAAACCTGGCGCTGGCCATCGCAGCGGCGATCCCGTTGCGCTACCTGTTCGCGAACCCCGAGCTGGCGGTCCAGGTTCCGCTGCTCTTCAACATCCTCGATCTCTTCGTCCTGATCAACATCGTGCTGATGCTCTTCAACCTGATCCCGATTCCGCCGCTCGACGGATCGAAGGTCCTGTTCGCGTTCCTGGATCGCCGGACTGAGAACCAGATTCGCCCGATCCTCGAGCAGTACGGCTTCTTCGTGCTGATCTTTCTCTTCTTCCTGCCGCCCGGCGGCTCGATCGGGAGCCGAATCCTGGTGCCGATGATCGATGCGATCTACAACTTCCTGGTGGGCGTCTAGGTTCCGCCAGTTCCGGGCGCACCTGCGGGCCAGCGTGGCGCCGGAGGAGCGGGCGGCGCTGGCGGCCTGGATCACACCTGCCGAGCTGACGCTCTTCGATTCGATGCATGTCGCCGATCGCCGGCACGGCCTCGACGTCGTGGCCTCCCTTCGGGCCGAGAGCGTCACGGAGCGCGACGCGCTGCTCGCCGGGTTGCTCCACGACGCCGGCAAGGGCGACACCGGGGTCTGGCCTCGCGTTGCGTACGCGCTGGCCGGTGCCTCCGGCCAGTGGATCCTGTCGCTGGCGCGGTGGTTGCCGGGGTTCGGTCGCGCCCTCGTGCGGCTTCGGATGCACGCGGCGACGTCGGCGGAGCTGGCCGCCGCCGCCGGCTGCCCGGCGCGCACCGTGGCACTGATCCGTTTCCAGGACGCACCTATCGATCCCGAGTTCGGCGAGCTGCTGCGACTTGCCGACGAGGCCAACTGATCGTGATGGACCACTCGGTGGGCGTGCCGGTCATGGCATCCACGCCGACCCCGCCCGCGGTCCGTTTCGGCGAGGGCCGCCGGCCCGAGACCGTGACCCAGGTCCAGGTTGCCGAATTCGACGGTCCGCTCGCGCTGCTGCTGTCGCTCATCGAAGCGCGCCAGCTCGACGTCCTGACCGTCCCCCTTGGGGCCCTCGCCGACGCCTATCTCGACGCGCTCGGGACACTGGAAGCGGACCGGCTGGGCAACGTCAGCGCCTTCGTGGCCATCGCCAGCCAGCTGATCCTGATCAAGAGTCGGGCGATGCTGCCCCGCCAGACGGCCCCCGCGGATCCGTCAACGCTCGTCGACGAAGGCACCGACCCGGAGGCCGAGCTGCGCGCTCGGCTCATCCTCTATCGAGCCCATCGCGACGCCGGGCTTCGCCTGGCCGACGAGGCGCTCCGGCGGATCGGGCTCTTCCGGCGAGAGCCCGGCGCCGCCCGTGCCGCAGCACTCGCTGGGGCCCGGCCGGTCGATGCTCCGGCTCTCGATCCTGCGCTGTTGGTGCGAGCGATCGCCCATCTGGCCGCCCTCGCGCCCGTACCCGAGCCGCCACAGGAGACCGTGACCCGGACGATCACGCTCGCGGAACGCGCCTCGATCATTCGGGCGGCGCTGCGTCACGCTCCATCGGTGGTGCTCCAGGAGTTGCTGATCGGTGTCCGCGACCGGGTCGTGATCGCCGTCACCTTCCTGGCCATGCTCGAGCTGGTGAAGCGCCGCGAGATCGTGGTCGAGCAGGCCTTGCCCTGGGGCCCGATCGTGGCGCGGGCGACCACCGCCGAGGAGCGGGCCGCCGCCGGCCTGGCCGAGGCCGCTGATGGCGGGCCGCTGGACGAGTCGCTGGAGTCATTCGCGTGACCGAGACGCTCGAGACCCCGGGCCTGTCCGGCCAGCCCGCAGCCCAGCCGCCGATCGAGCTGACCGAGGCCGCCCTCGAGGCGCTCCTGTTCGTCGCCGAGCGACCGCTGTCTCGCCGCGAAATCGCCACGCTGGCCGGGACGGACCGGGCGACGGTCGATGCCCGCCTCGGCGATCTCGAGGTCTCGCTGCGGTCGCGCGGCATCCGCCTGCTGATCGACGGCGATCGGATCGAGCTCGCGACCGCGCTGGAAGGCGGAGCCCTCGTTGCTCGCTATGTCGGAGCCGATGCCGTACGGCTCTCGCCGGCCTCGCTGGAGACGCTGGCGATCGTCGCCTACCGCCAGCCCGTGACGAAGGCGGCCATCGAGCGGATCCGCGGGGTCGACTCCGACTACACGATCCGGACCCTGCTCCATCGCCGCCTTGTCGTGGAGCTGGGTCGATCGGACGCGCCAGGCCGGCCATTCCTGTACGGGACCGGCTTTGAGTTCCTGGAGCGATTCGGATTGACCAGCCTCGCCGAACTGCCGCTCCTCGACGCCGATATCGCCGCTCGCCTGAGCGAGGAAGGGGGCGATCCGGTCAAGGACCCACTGTTCCCGATCGACGGCGACCTTCGCCCGGGACCCGTTGAGGGGGCCGGCTGATGCCCCTCGAGCGGCTGCAGAAGGTGCTCGCCGCGTCGGGGGTCGCATCGCGGCGCGCGAGCGAGGTCCTGATCGGGGCCGGCCGCGTCACCGTGGACGGCAAGGTCGCCGTGCTCGGAAGCCAGGTCGATCCGGCCAAGGCCATCATCGCGGTGGATGGCCGGGTGATCGGTGGCGTCGCCGCGGCCGAGTACCTCCTTCTCCACAAACCGGCCGGGGTGACCTCGACCGTGCGCGACCGGCATGCCTCGCGGACCGTGATGGACATGCTGCCGACCGCGCTGCTGCCGGAGGGCGCGCGGCTCTACCCGGTCGGGCGGCTCGATCAGGACTCAGAAGGGCTGTTGGTCCTGACCAACGATGGCGCCTGGGCGGACCGGGTCCTCCATCCGCGTCACGGTGTCGAGCGCGAATACGCGATCGGTCTGCGAGCGCCACTCTCCGTCGAGCAGGTTGCCTCGGTGCGCGCCGGGATCCCGCTCGACGAGGGGCTCGCGACGTTGACCGGGCTCCGGGCGACCACCGAGATCGAGACCCGACGACTCGTGGCGCTGCTCGCGCCGCCGCCGGGCGAGTTGACCTGGTACCGCGCGATCCTGGCGCAGGGCTGGAAGCGCCAGCTTCGGCGGATGTTCGGGGCGGTCGGCGCGCCGATCGCGCGCCTCGTTCGGGTCCGGATCGGGCCAGTTCGTCTCGACGATCTCCCCAGCGGTCGCGCCCGGAGGCTCCGCGCGCCCGAGATCCGCGGACTGGGGGCGGGTGGGGGGCTGAGCCGGGCTGGAGCAGGAGCGGAACCCGCGAGGGCCGGTGCTCGTGACGCGAACGCCGCCGAGACGCGAGATCGTGCTGCGCGGCCGCCACGTCGGCATGACCCGAGGCGAGCCGCCGACCGCCGAGGCTGAGGCGGGGAGAACTTCCTGCCATCGGTCCATCTCGTGCGCCTTCGGCTCGGTCAGGGCGGGTCTCCGGCTCGACGGCGACGGCGTTCCAGCCAGCGGCTCGCGGTCCCACGCTTGGATTGGTCATCCAAACGCCGCTGGGCCCCTGGATCCGGGCTCCAAAGGCCTCCCAAGGCGCACCAGGTGGACGATTGGCAGGAAACTCGGGCGCAACGAGCGGCCCCGCGGGCAAGGGGCTGGGGGTGGCGTTGCGGCTGCCGCTACTCGGGCCCGCCAGAGCTCTTCGCTAGCTGGAGCCTCGCGGCTGGATTCGGTGCCGGGTCGTGATCTCGACTCGCCCGCGCTCGTCGGCGGCCGGATGCTCGACTAGGGCGATGAGCCGGCTGGCCATGAACCGCCCGGTCCGGACCGTCTGCCCGCTGCGCGTCACCTCGCGGACCTCGACCACGCCTCGCGAGGTCGTTACCTCGACCCGACGCCCAGCTCGGGTCGCGCTGATCTCGAAGGCCTGGACGCCCTGGCCGGTATCGACCAGCGCCTCGATCCGATCGCCCTTCATGGAGCAACCATAGCGAGGATGGCAAGGCCCTCCGCTATCCTGAACCCGATGGATGCCCCAGTGCCGTCGGCCAGCCCCGACCCGACGCGCCTGGTCGTCGCCCTGGACGGCCCCGGATCGTCGGGCAAGAGCAGCGTCGGGGCGGCCGCTGCGCTCCGAGTCGGATACCGGTTCTGCGACACCGGGCTGCTCTATCGGGCGGTCACCTGGCTCTCCCTCGTGCGCGGCGTCCCCTCGACGGATCCTGAGGCCGTGCGTGCCCTCGCTACCGAGGTGGAGCTGGCGGCTGACGGAGTGGGCCGGCTGTCGCGCGTCCTGGTCGACGGTGTGGACCGAACCGCCGAGGTCCACACGCCGCCGGTCGATGCGGCGGTCTCGGCCGTCTCGGCGGTGCCCGAGCTTCGAGCCGCCCTGCTGGAGCGCCAGCGAGTGCTTGCAGCGGCCGGCGGGATCGTGATGGCCGGCCGCGATATCGGCACGGTCGTGCTGCCCGACGCGGACCTGAAGCTGTTTCTGGACGCTTCGGTCGAGGAACGGTCCCGGCGTCGCGCCGAGGAACGAGGTCTCGACCCCGCCGGTCGGGAGGCCGAGGCCATCCTGGCCGCGCTCCGGCTGCGCGACCGGCTGGACTCGACCCGCGCCGTGGCGCCACTTCATCCCGCGCGGGATGCCCGGATCATCGCCACGGATGGCAACCGTTTCGTGGACACGGTCGACGCCGTCGTCGGCGCGATCCTCGACGCGCAGGCCCGCCGCGCGGCCGAAGCCGAGCCGACCGGGACCCGATGACCGCCCGACCTCCGATCGACAGCTCGATCAGCCCGCTGATCACGCTGTTGACCTTCGGCGGCCGGATCTTCGGTCGTGCCATGAGCCGCATCTCGATCGAGGGTGCGCTCGACGAGATCCCGCGCGACGGCCCGCTGATCATCGCCGCCAACCACGCCTCGAACCTCGACGTGCCGATGATCGGATCGTGGCTGATCCCGCGCCTGGGTCGACGCATCCACTGGCTCGGCAAGAAGGAGCTGTTCGACTGGCCGGTCATCGGCTGGGTCGCGGCCAATGGCGGCGTGCATCCGGTGGACCGCGGCGCGGCGGACATCGAGGCCTTCCGGCTGGCCCAGCGGATCCTCGACGAGGGCCACGTGCTGTTCGTCTTTCCCGAGGGCACGCGCAGCCCGGACGGCGCCCTCCAGGAGGCCCGCGACGGCATCGCGCTGCTGGCCCTGCGGACCGGGGCCCCGGTCGTCCCGGTCGGGATCTCCGGCTCGGACCGCGTCTGGCCGAAGGGCCAGCGCCTGCCACACCCTGGGGGACACGTCACCGTTCGCGTCGGACGGCCGTTCCGTCCGGCCGATGAGCTGCCGCCGGACACCGCCAGATCGGCTGCCAAGCGCCTGACGACGAGCCTGATCATGCGTCGCATCGCCGACCTGCTCCCGGCGCGCCAGCGCGGCGTCTACGGTGACGCTCTGGAGGGCTGAACCGGACCTCGTGCCATAATCGGAACGTGGGTACGGTCCAGGAAGTCCGCATCGCGAAGCGCACCGGCTTCTGCTACGGAGTTCGCGAGGCGATCGACAAGGCGAAGGAAGCATCGGCCGCCGGCAAACAGACGCATACCCTCGGACAGGTCGTCCACAACGAGGGCGTGGTCCGCGACCTCCAGGATCTGGGGATCAAGACCGTTGACACGCTCGACGACGTCGATCACGGCGCCGCCGTGGTCATCCGAGCCCACGGGGTTCGGCCGGACGTGATGGCTCGCGCCGATGCGCGCGGCCTGGAAGTCATCGACGGCACCTGCACCTGGGTGATCCAGGAGCAGAAGGAGCTGCGCAAGCTCGTCGAGGACGGCTACACGATTGTGCTGATGGGTACGCCCACGCATCCCGAGGTCGTCGGGCTGCTGGGTTTCGCGCCAGATGCGATCGTCGTCGACGAGGAAGAGGAATGGGACGCCGCCATCCCGCAGCGCAAGCGGATGGCCCTCATTTCCCAGTCGACCCAGCCGCCCTGGAAGTTCGAGAAGCTTGCCGCCCTGATGGTCTCCAGGGCCCACGAGCTCAAGGTCGTGAACACGGTCTGCCCGGTCACGATCCGCCGCCAGCAGGACACCCTGGAGACCGCCGGCGAGGTTGACCTGATGGTCGTCGTCGGTGGGCGATCGAGCGCGAACACGAAAGAGCTGACCCGTCTGTGCGAGATCGCGGGGACGCCCGCGATCCAGATCGAGAGCGTCCGCGACCTCGAGGATCCGGCGGTCTTCGCGAAGGCCGAGATCGTCGGTGTCACCGGTGGGACGTCCACCCCGATCGAGGATCTGCGCGACGTCGCCGAGCGGATCCTGATTCTCGCGGGCACGCCAGAGGCAAGCGCGAAGGCCGCCGAGTTCGCCGGCGCCGCCCTCCAGCGGGCCGCCACGCCGGCCGGCCGGACCACCTCGCTACCGACAACGACGCGGCCGATCGTCGAATCCGGCGCCGCCTGACCCGTGGTCAGCGGCAGAGGCGGAATACCGGTCGTTGCGATCGT
>JAUSJS010000113.1 GCA_030647575.1 Candidatus Limnocylindrales bacterium
AGACCGTCCTGTTCATCCTCACCCGCCCGCGGACCTACCGGATCCTCGAGCTGGCGTTCCGGCCGGTGACCGAGACGTCCTGGGGCTAGCACGCCATGGCCGAGCTCCGCTGGGGCGTCCTGTCGACCGCGCGGATCGCACGCGAGAAGGTGATCCCGGGGATCCAGCGGGCCGACCGCTGTACGGTCGTCGCGATCGCCTCCCGCGACCTCGACCGGGCGCGTTCCGTCGCGGACCAGGCGGGCATCCCGGTCGTGCACGGCTCGTACGAGGCGCTCCTTGCCGATCCCGACGTCGACGCCGTCTACATCCCGCTCCCGAACCACCTCCACACCGAGTGGACGATCGCCGCCGCGCGCGCCGGGAAGCACGTCCTTTGCGAGAAGCCGCTCGCGCTGTCGGCGGCCGACGCCGAGCGGATGATCCAGGTGTGCGAGGCCGAGGGCGTCCGGCTCATGGAGGCGTTCATGTACCGCCTCCATCCGTCGTGGGTCGCCGTCCGTGACCTCGTGGAATCCGGCCGGATCGGCCGGCTCGTGGCGGTCCAGAGCTGGTTCTCGTACTACAACGACGACGCCGCGAACATCCGGAACATCCGCGAGTACGGTGGTGGGGCGCTCTTCGACATCGGCTGTTACTGCGTCGACCTCTCGCGGCTGCTGTTCGGCGGCGAGCCGACGCGCGTGGAGGCATCGATCCTCCGGGATCCGGCCAGCGGCGTGGACATCCTGACCAGCGGGCTCCTCGACTTCGGCAGCGGCGTCGCGACCTTCACGTGCTCCACGCGCGCGGAGGATGACCAGCGGGTCCACGTCTATGGGACGGAGGGGCGAATCTCAGTCGGCGTCCCGTTCAACATCCCGCCAGATCGGCCCACGCACGTCTACCTCACCCACGGCGGCGAGCCGCCGGCCAACCCGGCGACCGAGGTCCTGACCTTCGAAACCGCGGACCCGTACGCCGTCGAGGCGGAGCGCTTCGCGGCCGCGGTGCTCGACGGCGGGCCGACGCCGGTCCCGCCGGCCGATGCGGTCGCGAATCTCCGCGTGATCGAGCGACTCTTCGAGGCCGATGCTCGTGAAGCGTTCATGCCCGGCTAGACTCGGGCGCGAGGGAGGGTCAACAGATGCAGACACGCCGAGCCCGGGTCGCTGCCGCCATCGTCGCGATCGTGGCGATCGTCGGTGTCGCAAGCTTCGCGGCGGTCGTGCGGCCGTGGGAGACGCGGCCGACCTGCCCGCCAGCCGCGGACCACCCCGAATGGTCGGTGGCCCGTCGCTGGGACGAGGCGCTGCTCGATGCGATCCGCCGCGCACTCCCGAACCCGCCCGTCCATGCGCGGAACCTGTTCCACCTGTCGGCCGCGATGTGGGACGCCTGGGCGACCTACGACCCGCAGGCGGACGGCTACGTCGTGACCGAGAAGCACACGGCCTCCGACCCGGCCGCCGCCCGGAACGAGTCGATCAGCTACGCCGCCTACCGGGTCCTCTCCGCCCGCTTCATCAAGGCGCTCGGCGGCGAGGAATCGCTGTCCGAGTTCGCCGACCTCATGGACGCCCTGTGCTATCCGCTCGACGTCACCACAACGGAGGGTGATTCGGCGGCGGCGATCGGGAACCGAATCGCGAAGACCGTCCTCGACGCCGGCCTGAACGACGGCTCGAACCAGGCGGGGGGCTACGCCGACCCCGACTATGCCCCGGTGAACCCACCCCTCGTCGTCGCCGAATCCGGGGCCACGATGACGGACCCCAACCGCTGGCAGCCGCTTCAGATCGAACACATGATCTCGCAGAACGGCATCCCGGTGACGAACGGCGTCCAGCAGGCGGTCGGGCCGCACTGGGGCCACGTGACGAGCTTCGCGCTCCCGGATGGGGGGCCGGACGGCGTGCCGATCGACCCGGGGCCACCGCCGCAGCTGGGTGACGCCACGACCGGCGCGGCCCTCGTGGAGCAGGTCGTCGAGGTCATCCGTGACAGCAGCCGGCTCGATCCCGCGGACCGCGCCACGATCGACATCTCGCTCGGCGCGCTCGGCGGCAATTCCCTGGGGTCGAACGATGGCTACGGTCACCCGGTCAACCCGGCGACCGGCGAGCCGTACGAGCCCGAGGTGGTCAACCTCGCCGACTTCGGCCGGGTGATGGCCGAGTTCTGGGCCGATGGCCCGAACTCGGAGACCCCGCCCGGCCACTGGAATGTCCTCGCCAACCTCGTCTCCGACGAGCTGTCGCCAGACCTGCGGATCGGCGGGGCAGATCAACGAGTCGATCGACTCGAGTGGGACGTCAAGCTCTATCTCGCGCTCAATGGCGCCGTGCACGACGCCGCGATCGCGGCCTGGGGCCTGAAGGGCCAGTACGACTCCAGCCGCCCGATTTCGCTGATCCGGTACATGGGCGGCCTCGGCCAGTCGAGCGATCCCTCGCTTCCCTCGTACGACCGCGAAGGCCTGCCGCTCGTGCCCGGGCTCATCGAGCTGATCACGAAAGACTCGACAGTGTCCGGCCAGCCCCGTGCCGCTCTGGCAGGCCACGAGGGTGAGATCGCCGTTCGTTCCTGGGCCGGCAATCCGGCCGACCCGAAGAACGACATTGGCGGCGTCGAGTGGATCCGCGCGGTGGACTGGGTGCCCTACCAGCTCCCGACCTTCGTGACGCCGGCGTTCCAGGGGTACATCTCGGGCCACAGCACGTTCAGCCGGGCGGCCGCCGAGGTCGTTGCGGCCTTCACCGGCAGCGAGTATTTCCCCGGCGGCGTCAGCGGGTACACCATCACGGCCGGGTCGCTCAAGTTCGAGAAGGGGCCGGCGACGGACATCCGGCTCGAGTGGGCAACGTACTACGACGCCGCGGACCAAGCCGGCCAGTCGCGCCTGTGGGGCGGAATCCACATCCAGGCCGACGACTTCACCGGGCGCCTGCTCGGGTCGCAGTGCGGCAAGGACGCGTGGGTGCTGGCCCAGCAGTACTTCGCGGGCACCGCCACGCAGTGACCGCAC
>JAUSJS010000119.1 GCA_030647575.1 Candidatus Limnocylindrales bacterium
TGGGGTGCCGACTACCCGCACGCGAACAACCAGTTGTCTGGCCTGTTCACCTGCGGCGGCGGCACCAACGACCAGCAGTACTGCAACCCGGCATTCGACGCACTGCTCGGCCAGGCGGCTGCCGAGCCGGACCAGGCCAAGCAGGCGGACCTGTACAAGCAGGCCCAGAGGATCATGATGGACGATGCGCCGATGCTTCCGCTGGTATGGCCGCCGCGCCCGGCCCTGGTCAAGCCGTACGTCTCCAGCCTTACCACGACGCCGATGGATTCCGATATTCCAGGAGAGTATTTCACTGAGACCATCCAGATCCTGAAGCACTAGTCGCCCACGGCGACCAGCGGTGGGCCGGCCCCGGGCCGGCCCACCGAGCACCCATATCCTCCGCCCGTACCGCGAGGCGACGACCGTGATCACCTATATCGCCCGGCGGGTCCTGTGGATCATCCCGGTCCTGTTCACGGTCTCCATCATCACCTTCTTCCTCATGCACGCCGTCCCCGGTGGACCGTGGGACCGCGAAAAGGCGCTGCCGGCGGCCGTCCAGGCCCGGCTCAACGCGCAGTACGGGCTGGACAAGCCGATCTACGAGCAGTACATCACCTGGGCCGGCGGGTTCATCCAGGGCGACCTGGGGCCGTCGTATCGGTTCCAGGATCGGCGGGTCAATGACATCGTCGCCGACGGCCTCCCGACCACTGTCCAACTCGGGATCATGGCGTTCGTGCTGGCAGTCCTGGTCGGGATCCCGTTGGGGATCTTTGCGGCGCTCGGCCACAACCGCTGGCCGGACTACCTGTCCACGAGTGTCTCGATCATCGGCATCTCCACGCCCAGCTTCGTGCTGGCCATCCTGCTGGTCGTCCTGTTCAGCGTTCAGCTCGGGTTCTTCCCGACGGGTGGCTGGAAGGGACCGTCGTACTGGATCCTGCCGACCGTGGCGCTGGCCGGCTTCCCGATCGCGGTGATCGCCCGCTATACCCGCGCGTCCATGCTCGAGGTCACCCGCAAGGACTACATCCGGACAGCTCAGAGCAAGGGGCTGCGCGACGGGGCGGTCGTGTCCCGCCACATGATCCGCAACGCGCTGATCCCGGTCGTGACGATCCTCGGCCCGACCCTGGCCTTCCTGGTCACCGGCTCGTTCATCATCGAGCGAATCTTCAGCATCCCGGGCGTCGGCCAGTTCTACATCACCGCGATCGGGACGCGCGACTACAGCCTGCTGATGGCGATGACCATGCTCTACGCATTCGCCGTCGCCTTCCTCAATGTCGTGGTCGACGTGCTGTACGCCTACATCGACCCCCGGATCCGGTACAGCTAGAAGTCCCGCAGATGGCCACCAACGCCGCGGTCCAGGGACGGGCCGCCGTCCGGCCCCGCCAGAGTGCCGGCCTGTGGAGCGATGCGTTCGGGCGCCTGCTCAAGAACCGCCTGGCGATCCTCGGCCTGGTCCTGGTCACCCTGCTCCTGCTGGCTGGGATCTTCGGCCCGATCGTCGCGCCCTGGCCATACCAGGTCCAGGATCTCCAGGCGGTCTTTGCCAACGGCAACCGGCCGCTCCCGCCGCTGTCGCCGAACCACCTGCTGGGAACCGACCAGCTGGGCCGGGACCTGTTCAGCCGGCTGCTCGACGGCGCCCGGATCAGCGTCACCGTGGCGTTCGTCGTCCAGATCGTGATCCTGCTGATCGGCGTGCCGATTGGCGCGGTCGCCGGCTGGTTCGGTGGCCGTCTGGACAACGCCCTGATGCGCCTGACCGATGTCATCTACGCCTTCCCCGACCTGCTGTTCATCATCCTGCTCTCGGTCGCCTTCCGGGAGACTTTCTTCGGCAAGGCACTCGACGGCCTGCTGCTGGTCTTCGTGGCCATCGGCCTCACCTCCTGGGTGACCGTTGCCCGGCTCGTTCGTGGCCAGCTGCTGTCGCTCAAGGAGACCGAGTTCGTGGAGGCCGCCCGGGCGATCGGCGTGTCCGATCGGCGGATCGTCACCCGACACCTCCTGCCCAACGGGATGGGCCCGATCATCGTGGCCATCACCCTGGGCATCCCCGGAGCGATCCTCGCCGAGGCGACCCTCGCCTACATCGGGATCGGCGTGCAGCCACCCCGGGCTTCGTGGGGCAGCCTGATCGCCGAGGGCCAGAAATTCGTCCGCTCCGAGCCCCATCTCGTGGTCTTCCCGGCGATCGCCATCGCCCTCGCCTTGATCGGCTTCACCTTCCTGGGTGCCGGCCTGCGCGACGCCCTCGATCCCAAGCTCAAGGGCAAGCAGTAGGGGATGCCAACCCACGACGAAGGCGCCGGCGCCGACACGCCCACCATCATCGAACTGTCGCCGGACGAGGCTCAGCGGGTTCGAATGGAGTCCACGCGCGAAGCCGGTATCGAGCGCAAGGCCGACAGGCTGCTCCAGGTTCGCGGCTTGTCGACGCACTTCTTCACGCCCGACGGCGTCGTCCAGGCCGTCGATGACGTCAGCTTCGATGTCGACTACGGCGAGACCCTCGGCCTCGTCGGTGAATCCGGCTGTGGCAAGAGCGTTACCGCACTGTCCGTCGCGCGGCTGGTCCCGAACCCGCCCGGCAGGATCGTGGCCGGCGAGATCCTGTTCGACGGCGTCAATCTGCT
>JAUSJS010000120.1 GCA_030647575.1 Candidatus Limnocylindrales bacterium
GCGGCGAACGCCTCGTTGAGCTCGACGACCGCGAGGTCGTCCAGGGAGAGACCGGCCTTCGCGAGCGCCTTGGGGACCGCCTCGATCGGGCCCAGACCCATGACTTCGGGCGCAACACCCGCGGTCGCGTACGAGACGAGCCGACCGAGCGGAGTGAGGCCCAGTGCCGCGGCGCGCGCTCCGGTCATGACGACCATCGCGGCCGCCCCGTCGCTCGCCTGGGAACTGTTGCCGGCCGTGACCGTCCCGTCGACCGCGAAGACGGCCGGCAGCGAGGCCATCCGGGCCACGTCCGTGTCGCGACGGGGCCCTTCGTCGGTCTCGAAGATTGCGCTCTCCACCCGCGGGCGGCCATCCTCGACGACGGTGCGCCCGGCGGTGATCGGGACCGTTTCGTCGCGGAAGCGGCCGGCGTCGATCGCAGCGACGGCGCGCCGGTGGCTGCGCAACCCCCAGGCGTCCTGGTCGTCGCGGCTGATATCCTCGCGGCTGGCCACCTCCTCGGCGGTGAGGCCCATGTTCAGGAAGACCTGTGGCCAGCGCTCGGCCAGCCCGGGGTTGGGCGCGAAGTGCCAGCCGGTCATGGGCACCAGGCTCATCGATTCGAGACCGCCCGCGACGACCACGTCTGCGACGCCTGTGGCCACCGACTGCGAGGCGAGGGCGAGGGCCTGGAGGCCCGACGCGCAGAACCGGTTGACCGTCATCGCGCTCGTCGAGACGGGTAGCCCGGCGCCCAGGGCGACGTGGCGGGCGATGTTGAGGCCCTGGGCGCCCTCGGGCATCGCGCAACCGAGGATCAAGTCCTCCACCTCGGCCGGGTCGAGACCGGGCGCCCTGACGAGCGCCTCGCGCACCACCGCCATGGCCAGCTCCTCGGGGGGAGTTTCGCGCAGCGCGCCCCGCGGTGCCCGGCCGACGGCCGTCCGGACGGCGCTCACGATGACGGCATCTCGCATGGCTCGCTCCTAGCAGGTCAGTTGCGCAGCGGCTTGCCGGTCTTGAGGGTGTGGCGGATCCGGTCGCGCGTCAGTCGCTCGCCGAGCAGCCGCAGGAACGCCTCACGCTCGAGGTCGAGCAGATACGCCTCGGGCAGCTCGGTCCCCTCGGCGACGTCGCCGCCGCTCATCACCCGCGCCAGCTCGAGGACGACCGTTCGATCGTGCTCGCTCAGGTAGCGGCCGGCCCGCTGGTTGTAGGTCAGGGCCTCGGCGGCGGCGATCCCGCGCCGCCCGAGGACGGCGATCGATCGTTCGGCCGGTGGTCGGTAGCCCACCTCGGCGAGTGTCCTGGCGACCGACGCCGCGTCGGTCCACTGCCGGTCGGGGTCGGCTGTCACGAGGTCGGCCGGGCCGAGCAGGCCCAGAGCGCGGGCCTCCTCGGCGCTCGTCGAAACCCGGGACAGGGCGATTGTCTCAAGTGCGGCGCGGAAGAAGGCAAAACCGTCGACGGGGGCACCGGCGGCCCGCTCCGCGGCACGGCGGGCCATCGCGGTCGAGCCGCCGCCGGCGGGAATCAGACCCACACCGGTCTCGACCAGCCCGATGTACGACTCGGCGAGCGGCTGGCAGCGCGCGCCGGCGAGGCAGATCTCGGCCCCGCCGCCGAGGGTCCGGCCGCGCGGCGCCACGATGACCGGGACCGGCGCGTAGCGGATCGCCCGAGTCGCCGCCTGGAAGCGCCGCACGGCGCGGTCGAGCTCGTCCCACTCGTCCTCCTCGGCGTCCATGAGCAGGAGGGCC
Source organism: Candidatus Limnocylindrales bacterium (assembly GCA_030647575.1). Classification (GTDB taxonomy): domain Bacteria; phylum Chloroflexota; class Limnocylindria; order Limnocylindrales; family CSP1-4; genus SPCO01. Next base: position 1,743 of record JAUSJS010000120.1, read on the forward strand.
AGGTTCGCCCCGGCTGAGAAGTCTGACGCGAGCGTGGCGATGACCAGCCCGTCGGCCCGCTCGACCGCCAGATCGACTGCCCGGCGGATCATCTCGAGCGTGTCCAGACCGATGACGTTGAGCTTGCCGTGGAGCTCCAGGCCGAGGATCCCGCCGCCCAGATCGAGGACCGAGGCGGCCGCGCTGGAGGGCAGCTCCGGGCGGGCGCGCCGGAGGGCGGCGATGTCGATCCCGCCCGGCGAGCCGGCGATCGACTGGAACGTCAGGTCGGCGAACGCGAGGCTCTCCCGCCGGCCGCCCGGCCCCTCGCGGTAGAAGGCGCCGGGACTGGCCGCCACGCGCTCCGCCAGTTCCGGCACGCTCCGGCCGTCGCGGCGCAGCAGATCGCCCACCCGCGCCACGCCGAGGGCGTCCCAGGTTTCGAACGGGCCGAGCTGCCAGCCGAAACCCCAGCGCATCGCCTGGTCCACGGTGACGGCCTGGTCGGCGATCTCCGGAACGACGGCCGCGGCGTAGCCCAGCGACGCGCCGACGAAACCGCGCACGAAACGACCCGCCCGGTCGTCGGCGGCGAGCAAGCCGGCGAGACGGCGCCCGAGGTCGGGCTCGTTGCGGGCTATCTCGAGCGCCCCTGAGACGAGGGAGCGCCGGGAGCGATACTCGAGAGTCTCGAGATCGAGCGCCAGGATCTCGCCGTCGACCCGCTTGTACATGCCGGCGCCGCGCTTCTCGCCCAGGGCCTCCTGCTCGACGAGCGTGCGCAGGATCGGCGGCACGCGAAAGCGTTCGCGGTCGGGGTCGTCGGGCAGGGTCGCGAAGCAGTGGTCGGCCACGGCCACGGCCACATCGAGGCCGATCAGGTCGATCAGGCGGAACGTCGCGCTCCTGGGGTGACCGAGGAGGGGACCGGTCAGCTCGTCGACCTCGTCGACCCCCAGGCCGAGATCGAGGGCCAGATCGAGCGCCACGAGCATCCCGTGGACCCCGAGCCGGTTGGCGATGAAGGCCGGGGTGTCCTTGGCGCGGACCGTGCCCTTCCCCAGATGGCGCGAGCCGTACTCCTCGAGCCAGGCGACGAGCGCCGGGTCCGTCTCCTCGGCGGGGATGATCTCGAGCAGCCGCGCATAGCGCGGCGGGTTGAAGAAGTGCGTGCCAAGGAAGGCCCGCCGGAATCGCTCCGAGCGGCCCTCGCCGAGCGCGAGGATGGAGATCCCGCTCGTGTTGGAGCTGACGATCGGCATCTCCGGCCGTCCTTCGAGGATCGCGTCCAGCTGGGCGAGGAGGTCGCGCTTGGGCTCGAGTCGCTCGACGACCGCCTCGATCACCCAGCCAGCGCCGTCCAGCGCCGATTCGAGCGCGTCGAAGCCGCCCGTCGTGACCCGGGCCACGTCTTCCGGCCGGTAGGCCGGCGAGGGCCGCAGACGGAGCGCGCGCTCCAGACCCTGAGCCGCCACCGTGGCGTCGAGGTCGAGCAGCTGGACGCGGGTCCCGGCGCCCGCCAGCAGGCAGGCGAGCTGGGCGCCCATGGTTCCGGCACCCAGCACCACGGCGCGCTCAAGGCGGGCGATCATGGAGCGCCCTCCGCCGACGCCGAGGCGCGCAGTCCACCGACCAGGAGGTCGGCGAGCGTACCTGCCAGCTCCTCGACAGCGAGCGGTCCGTCGGGACGGTACCACTGGGTGAACCAGTTGCAGGTCGACAGGACGATGAAGCCCGCCAGACGAACGTCGAGCGGGCGGAAGCTGCCGTCGACGATCCCCTCGTCGATCGCCCGGCGCCAGTGCGCCTCGTACGCGTCCCGGCGTTCGACGAGGGCGTGCCGGCGCCCGGGCGGAAGCGAGCGGAGCTCGATCTGGAGAAGCGAGAGCTCGTTGAGGTTGCTCGCCGCGAAGTGGAGATGGGCGGCGATTGCGCGCCTCACCCGCGCCTCACCGCTGCCTTTGCCGTCGAGTTCGGGCCGGACGCACTCTTCGAGCCGGTCGAGCGCGTCGCTCACGATCGTCCAGAGGAGGTCGTCCTTGGCGGCGATGTAGTGGTAGAGACTGCCGCGGTTCAGGCCGAGCGCCTTGGCGAGATCCTGCATGGAAGTGGCGTGGAAGCCGCGCTCCCTGAAGAGCTCGGTGGCGACACGGTGGAGCTCCACCTCGCGAGGTCGGGTCGTCGTCATGGCACGCGATGATCCACGGGCTCCGGGTCTGACTAGGTATCAGAAAGATCACCAAACGAACGTTTGGTTGGCACAGCCTATTGGCCTGCGGCGGGCAGGTCAATACCGCGTAGGGGG
>JAUSJS010000123.1 GCA_030647575.1 Candidatus Limnocylindrales bacterium
TCCCAAGCCCGAACTCGCCGATGACGGCCCTGCCGACGCAGGCCCGGCTCAGCGTCCGCCGCGCCGGATGGCGACGGCGAGCCCAATCGTCACGACGAGCGAGACCCCGAGGATGGCGATCGACAGGAGGTTGACTCCTCCTCGGGCAACCTCGATGAGCGCCGCCACGAGCGACAGCCCGTTGAAGGCGAACGCCCCGACGAGGCCGCCCCGCATCTCACCCCAGCGCCGCGTTCTGATCGACAGGAAGCCGCCGACCGCCGATCCCAGCGTCGCCGCGCCGACCTGGCGGTACACGATCGAGTCGGTGCCGCTGTAGCCGCCGAGCAGCTGACCGCCCGTGCCACCGAGCACGAGGGCGAGTCCGCCGGTCGCCGCGGCCGCGATCGACCCGAACGCAACGAGATAGATCACCCAGTCGGCGACGTCCGGTGCGCCCGATCCGACCGCCTCGCCGCGGGCGGGCGGATTCCGGATGAGAAGAAGGTGGAGGGCGAGAAAGACGGACGAGGCGAGTAGCACGACATACGCGAGCCATGTTCCCTCGCCGGCGACGATCGCGCTGACGCACGCGATGATCGACCCGACCGCGAAGACCGCCATCCCGATGATCGGCAGTCGGAGACCACGCCAGCCGTCGCGCCAGGCGGCAACGAGACCGACCGTGTAGCCGAAGCTCGCGGCGCCCGTGAGGCGGTAGATGAAGATGTCCTTGCCGACGAACCCCGAGACCTGGGCGCCCCATTCCGGGACGAGGAATGGGAGGACCCCGAAGTACCCGGCGGCAATCGCCAGGACAATGATGATCGGCTTCAGCCAGGGAGTGGTATCGATCCGCGCCCGGTCGACATTGACGCCGGTCATGCTACGACTCCCTCAGTCGGCCCGACGAGACGCGGTCGGTCCCTCGACGAAACATGCGCATGAGGTCGTCGCCTGGATCAGTTCCTCGTGTCAGGGAGGGGACGAGCAGCACCGCGACAAGCTCCTCGAGTACCTTTTGCCCGTCGCCGGCGCTCGGTACAATGGCAGCCTCCCGAGCGGGAGTAACTCAGCTGGCAGAGTGTCTGCTTCCCAAGCAGAATGTCGCGGGTTCGAATCCCGTCTCCCGCTCCACTTCCCATGGTGAACTCAGAGAGACACGCTAACTGTGTACGGCGAGCCGTTGGCCAGTTTCCCGGCAGCAGAGTGTCGCGGCGGGCAGCGCCACTGCGCTGTCAGGCACACTAACTGGGCTCGCGGCGTAGTCCATCCCGCAGCGCTCAGCTTTGCTGGAGCGACTTCAATCGGCCTAGCGACACCCTAACTGGACACAGCGTCCAAGCAGATGGTCGGCCGGTCGCCGCTATTCGGCGAGGCCTGGACTACGAACCGCCAGCCTCCAGGAAAAACGAAGCCGACCCTTCTCGGGGCTCGGCGAGCGCGGCATCGAGCGCGAGGACGAGGCGGCCCACCGTTCCTGCCTGGCCGCGTGGAAACTGCCGGTTCGTCGTGAAGATGAGCCTCGGGCTGGGTGCGTCGCGCCCGAGCGCGTCGGTCTCGAGCCGCCGAAAGTCGGCGACGTTCTCGGTGAGGAGCGCGCGATCATCGGCGATCGCGGCCGCGCACACCTCGGCGTCGGGCGCGCCCTCGAGGTGGTGGTAGGCCGCGTCGTGGACCGAGACGACGTCGTGGCCACGCGCTCGGAGTTGCTCGGCCAGGGTGGCCGGATACATCTCGTCGAGCAGCAGCCTCACCCGAGGATGCGGCGCTCGCGCTCGAGCGTCCGCTCGAGCCGGTCGCCTTCCTCCTCGATGAGCGCGATGAAGCGGTCGACATCGTCGCGGTACTCAGCGTAGTAGCGGATCGCCGTCCGGATCCTCTCCGGTGCTACCCCGATCCGCTCGGCAAGGACGTCGATGAGCCGCTCGCCGCGTTCGGCTGCACTGCGGGCAGCGACGATCACTTCCCATACGTCGGGTCCGCCGACGACGACCGCGCGTCGCCCGGCCGGGCCGTCGCGGAAGACGATGCCGGGGTGCCGGTCGAGCCGCATCCCCTCGTCGATGTACCGCTGGGCGAGGCGGACCAAGGGCTCGCCGCTCTGAGCGCTGCGGGCGCGGAGCGCACGGAGCGTCTCCGATTCGATCCTGATGGCCTGACTACTCATGTAGCGAAGAGTAGTCTCGTCGAGTGAGCACGTCCAGCACTTCGGTCCGCCAAGGTTCGCGGCGTCGATTTACATGCGACTCGCCGGTGCCGGGCCTGGACGTCTTTGATCCGCCTGCTGGCGCGCGATGCCGCCGTCCCGTAGAGGCGGTCTCCAGCGCGACGCTGGACGCGATCTAGACTCGCCCTGGACGCTCAGTCGCAGGTTCGCTGCGTCATGGATGTGAGCGAACTGCCATGGCTCTTCGGCCCCGGAACCGCAGCCTCACTCGGGCCCATGAATCCCGTGAGGCTCCCAATCAGGCCGACGCGGCAGGCCCTGTCATTGGGTGCCACAACTCCGTTATGCCGTGTACTGGTCATGCTCGGCGAGGAACACGGTCCACTCCTCCGGGGTCAGCTCCTGGCCGGAGTTCGCGATCTCGGCCGAGGCGGTGAAGAAGCGCTCCCTGGGGGTGCCAGGCGAATAGAGGATCAGCATCGAGGCGGGCTTGTCGGAGTCGTTGCTGAAGGCGTGAATGCCGCCCTCCGGGACATACAGATAGTCGCCGGCCTGGGCCTCCACCCACTCGCGCCCGTCGTAGAGGCGCACCGTCCCCGACACGATGTAGAAGGCCTCGGAAAAGGTCCGGTGAAAGTGCGGCTCAGGGCCGCCGGCCTGCGGCTGCATGTTCCAGCGGAAGAGCCCGTAACGGCTTTCCGTAACAGAGCCGGGAGCCACGAAGCGCACGGCCGATTTCGGGCGGACCACGCCGTCCACCACGGAGTCCGGGCGATAGAGGGCCGAAATCTCGCCGCGCTCGAGGCCGTACGACACGCTTCCACACTACAGCAAGTACAGTCCACGAGCCGAACGATTCGTCGCCTCCGCTGGCGGTCCGCTCCATCACCAGGTCGATCTAGAGCACGTAGAACTTGTGCGCCGGGACGCACGTCCGACTCCTGTCGGGCGCACTCAACTCCCTACTCAAGCGTGCAACCTTGGCGGCGCGAATGAGCTAGGGCTGGGCGAAGTATCCGAGTGCGCCCTCAACTTGCGATTAAACCTCGTCAGGCGGTCTTCTTGAGCGCCGGGTAGCGGGTTCGTGGGGGTCGTCGGGTACCCCTTGGACGGCCGGGACCAGCCGTGGTGGATTTCGGTGGACTGGCTGGCGTGCCGAGCATCGCACGAAGTCGGCGAAACCCCCTGCGGACTCTGACGGGGGTGAGCTTGGCCGGGTCACAGGGGCGTTCCCACGGCAGGCGGTCGTCGGCGACGAGACCGCGGGCCAGGCGCAGCTGGGTGTACGCCGCGACGACGAGCCAGGTCCAGCGATCCGCCTGTTCGGGGGTGCGCAGCGCCGGAGCGGTCCAGCCCAGGGTGTTCTTGGCGAACCGGTACGTGTGCTCGATGTCGAAGCGGCGGAGGTAGGCCCGCCAGCAGACGTCGAGGTCGGGGGTGCCGGGTCCGGACCACCACAGCCACAGGGTCTTCAGCGCCCGGGCGGTGGCCTTGGGGAGGTGCTCGACCGCGACGCGGATCACCGTGCCGCGCACGATCGGCGGGGCGTCGGCCCCCGCCCAGCGTCCGCGGCCCTGCAGCCTGGGGTGCAGGCCGTGCCAGGCTTGCACCGAGATAGCGCCGTAACGCGGGTCGTGCGTGCTGAGCTCGGCGTCGGGCTCGCGCCGGCCGGTCGGGTCCGCACACCCGAACCGGGCGCCGTGACGGCGGGGCCGACCGACCGTGCCGGGGGGTGCCGGGGCGGGGTCGGGATAGAAGACCCGGTCGGAGCGGATGCGCACCAGCACGCCGGCCCGGGCCTCCGCCAGTCCGGCGCCGAGCGCGATCGGATCGTAGCCGGCGTCGAACACGAACAGTGGCAGCTGACCGTCGTCGGGGAGGTGTCCGACGAGGCGCTGCACCTGGGCGATGGTTGCTGCCACCGTGTCCGCGCGCGGCGGGATGCGCCGGGCGTCGAGGGGGGCGGTCCAGCTGTCGGGTGCCCAGTCGAGCTGGCTGATCCACTGATAGGACCAGCCGGCGACGATCGGCTGGCCGGCGGAGTGCTTTGACGCGGAGTAGTAGAAGCCTCGCTCGGGGCTGGTCTCCGCGTCGCAGCGGTCCCAGGTGGACGCGTCGACCGCGAACACGGGCGGCCAGTCGGCCGGCCGATGCGCCAGGAGGGCCGAGCGCAGCCGCTCGGTGTCGATCCGGCCCCGCGCGAGCGCCTTGTACAGGCTGCCGTGGCTGCGGCGGAAGACCGGCTCCAAGCTCAATGATGGCACCGAGCCGACCGGCGCCGGGGCGCAGAGCGCCGCGTCGCAGAGCTCGAACAGCGCGTCGGCCCAGGTCGTCAACGAGCCATAGAACGCTCTGCGGAAG
>JAUSJS010000216.1 GCA_030647575.1 Candidatus Limnocylindrales bacterium
ACGAACGAGCTGAAGCCGGGCCTCGCCTTCCGTGCGTACGCGGCCCTCGTGCAGGGAGGCGTCGGCAACGTTAACTCGATCGTCAACACGCTGGTCAACGCCGTACCGCTCCTTCTCGGCGGCCTTTCCGTCGGGCTCGGATTCAAGGCCGGCCTGTTCAATATCGGCGCCCAGGGCCAGTTCCTGATGGGCGCACTGGGCGCGGTGATCGTCGGCATTCAGCTGGGCGAGGCGCCGGCCGCGATCGCGATCCCCGTCTCGCTCCTGGGGGGCATGATCGCCGGGGCCGCGTGGGGGTTCATCCCGGGGTTCCTGAAAGCGACCTCCGGAGCCCACGAAGTCGTCACGACGATCATGCTGAACTTCGTCGCAATTGCGACCCTCGCCTGGGCCGTGAGCGGGCCGCTCGACGTCGAGGGCTCGCCCTCGCCGATCACACTTGACGTCGGGAACGCAGCGCTCCCCATCATCCTCGGTCGCAATGGGCATCTCGGCCTCATCTACGCGCCGTTGATGGCGCTCATCTACGGGTGGCTGCTGTTCCGGACAACCCGTGGATTCGAGATTCGGACGGCGGGCGCCAACCCGGATGCCGCGCGCTATGCCGGGATGTCGCCGCGCCGGATCATCGTCTGGACGATGACCGGGGCCGGTCTGCTGGCCGGGATGGCCGGGGCGACCGAACTCCTCGGCGTAACCCACCACATGACCGCGTCCTACGGCACGACCGTCGGCTTCGATGCGATCGCGGTTGCACTCCTGGGGCGCACGAGCCCGATCGGCATCGTCCTCGCGGCGTTGCTCTTCGGGGCGATGCGCAGCGGCGCCTCAGCGATGCAGATCCAGGCCGGTGTCCCCGCCGAGCTCGTCGGCGTACTGCAGGCCACGATCCTCTTCTTCCTCGTCGCGAGCCCGGTCATCCAGCGGCTCTTCCGGCTCAAGGGCGCGAAATCCGGGCTGGAGGACGCCGGGACGTTCACGAAGACCTATGGCGGCGAGGCGGCGGTGCGCTGATGAACGACATCATCAACGCCCTGTACGGCCTCCCCATTCTGGGTCTGGCGATCCAGTTCGTCGGGTACGTCATCGCCGTCCTCCCGGACATCTCACCGATCATCTTCGGGGCGGCGGTCCCCATCGCCTTCGCGGCTCTGTGCGGCGTGATGTGCGAGCGATCGGGCGTGGTGAACATCGGAATCGAGGGCACGATGCTCGTCGCCGCGTTCGTCGGATGGGCGTCGGGCATCTTCCTCGTACCCCTCGTCGGCTCCGAGGCGGGCCCGATCTTCGGGGCCAGCCCGGCGCTTATCGTCGCGCTCCTCCTGGCAATCCTGAGCGGTCTCATCGTTTCCGTCCTGCATGCTTGGCTTTCGATTACCGTGCGGGCGGACCAGATCATCAGCGGCACGATCATCAACATCGCCGCGTTTGGGATCACCGGCTACCTGAACACGCTGCTGGCCAGGAGCTCACCGACCGGGGCCGGCGCGTTCAGAGATTTCGCGCCCCCGGACTGGCTGGTCGACCTTCCGTTCGTCGGTTGGATCTTCGAGACCTTGCTGAACCAGGGGCCACTGGCAATCTCGCTGGTGGTCGCGGTGATCCTCTTCCAGATCTTCCTGTTCCAGTCGCGCTGGGGCCTCCGGACGCGGTCCGTCGGCGAACATCCGCGCGCCGCGGAGACGGTCGGCATCGACGTCATCCGGCTCCGCTACCGGAACGTGCTCCTCGGCGGCGTCCTCGCCGCGATGGGTGGCGCATTCCTGAGCATGGAGGCGACGGCGTCGTTCCAGCAAGGCATGACGGCGGGGCGTGGCTTCATCGGCCTCGCGGCGATGATCGTCGGACGCTGGTCCCCGCTCGGCGCATTTGGCGCCGCGCTGCTGTTCGCGTCGTCGGTCGGCATCAGCCAGTCGATCCGGATCGCGCCGCCCCCGGGCGATCTCGGCGTCGTCCTCTCCGGCCTGCCGGGGCAGTTCTTCGACGCGCTGCCGTACGTCGTGACGATCGTCGTGCTCGCCGGCGTCGTCGGTCGGAGCATCCCGCCAGCAGCCGACGGTCAGCCGTACGAGCGCGAGGCCGCGACCTGACCGGCGGGCGTCCGGAGCGGGAGGCGCGCCAACGCGCCGCCGCATTCCTGGACCTTCAGGAAGGCCGCGGACTGGTGCCGGTCCTCGACGACGCCGGCATCGAGCGTGAGCTGCGGACCGCCAGGCGGATCGCCGTCGTGGGCGCGTCGTCCAATCCGGGGCGGCCGTCGTTCACGGTCTTCCGGTACCTGTTGCGCCACGGGTTCGAGTGCGTGCCGGTCAACCCGAACGAGCGCCACGTCCTGGGGATCCCCGCCTTCCGGACGGTCGCCGAGGCGACGGAGGCCAGCGGTCCGTTCGACATGATCGACGTGTTCCGGCGCTCGGAGCTGTGCGTACCGCATGCGCACGAGGCGGTCGCCGCCGGCGCCCGATGCCTGTGGCTCCAGCTCGGCGTCGTCAACTGGGACGCAGCGCGGATCGCCCACGATGGCGGCCTGTCCGTGGTCATGGACCGCTGCACCGCGATCGAGTGGCGCAAGCTGGTCGGGCGCTGAATCGGCCGAGGGCGGTCGGAACGTCGCGCTGAGGTCTTCCCCGCGTTTGCTGCCCTCGAATCCGGCAGATGACCGCCAGGCGGGCACTGGTCAAGAAGGTTGTGCCAGATGGCCGCCTCGAGGGCGGATGACGGATCTGGGCGGTTCGGTCGTGGTCGGCCACGCTCGAAGGCCTCCGATCGACCCGGCGCCGCCGGTTTCGCGGTGACCAATGCCCGCCTGCCGAGCAGGTGACGGAACCGTGGCTGCCCCGGACCTCGTCGCGGCGCGGCCCGGCACGCAGGCAAGCTGCGGCCGCGGTCGGGCGTCAGGCGTCGGGCAGGTTGACGTCCCCGCCCATCCCCGCCCGCTACGAAACGAGGAACCCGAGAAACACTAGGACGAAGCCGGCCACCGCGATGGCGCCGGCTGTCTGCGCCTGGCGCCGGAGGATCGCCATCGCCACGGAAGCGCCCGTGGCGCTGTCGTCACGAGCCCCGCCGCGCCAGGCTTCGTAGCGGGCGACATTCGCGTCCTGCCCCTTGAGCGCCTGGTAGCGCGCCCACGGTCCCTTGGCCCGGGTATACCCGATGGCGATCAGGGCAATGCCGCCGAGCCACAGGGCGATGTTCAGCGGACCCACCGGCTCAGGCCTCCCCTCCGCTGCTCGAATCCAGTCGCTCCCGAACCGCCGCCTGGACGAGCGCGGCGTTCGCCTGACCGAGGGTGGCCTTCATGACCTGACCGACGAGGTACCCGACCGCCTGCGCCTTGCCGGCGCGATAGTCGGCGACCGCCGCCGGATTGGCGGCGATGGCCTGGTCGACCGCCATGGCCAGGGCGCCTGCGTCAGTTATCTGGCGGAACCCGCGCGCCGAGATGATCGTGGCCACGGCGGCTCCCGTAGCCACGTGCTCGCTGAGCACCTCGCGACCTTGCGCTCGTGAGATCGAGCCGTCGGTGACCGACTTGACGATCGCCCCAAGCTCGGATGGCGAGACCGTGAGCGGCCCGGTGGCGGCGTTGCGCAGGCGCAGGTACTCCCCGAGCACCCAATTCGCGACAGGTTTCGCCTCCAGCACCGGGTCGGCCGCGAGTGTGGCCTCGAAGAGCGCCGTCGCATCGGGATCCGCCACCAGGACGGCCGCATCGTAGGCGCTCAGGCCGACCACTTCGCGGTAGCGCTGGCGGCGTGCGCCGGGCAGCTCAGGCAACCGGGCACGCAGCACTGCCAGCCACGCCGGATCGAGATGGAGCGGCGGCAGGTCCGGCTCCGGGAAGTAGCGGGAGTCATCCGAGGTTTCCTTGACCCGCATCCGATAGGTCGAACCTCGCTCCTCGGACCAGCCCCGGGTCTCCTGGAAAACCGGCTCACCCGCGTCCAGGGCGGCCGCCTGCCGCTCGATCTCGAAGGCGATCGCCCGCTCGACCGCCCGGAACGAGTTCATGTTCTTGACTTCGACTCGCGTCCCGAATGGTTCGCTGCCGCGTGGTCGAAGCGACACATTTGCCTCGACCCGGAGCTGGCCCCGTTCCATGTCGGCATCGGATGCGCCGATCGAGCGAAGCAGCAGCTGGAGCTCCTCGGCGTACCGACGCGCCTGCTCCGCGGTCCGGATGTCGGGTTCCGTGACGATCTCCATGAGCGGGGCACCGGAGCGATTGAAGTCCACCAGGCTGACCTT
>JAUSJS010000127.1 GCA_030647575.1 Candidatus Limnocylindrales bacterium
GGCAGAGGCGGACAAGCAGCGCGCTCCAGCGAGATCACACTAAGCGACGACGCCGCGGTGTAGCCTCTGGAAGCAGCCGCGAGGTGGTGGTCTCGTCCTATGTCTGGTAATCGGCGAGGCGGCTATCGATAATGGCATCGCGCTACCAGCAGCAGCCGTGGGTATCGACACCTGGGGAGAATCGCATTCTTCCTCTGTCGCAGTCCACGGCGAGGTGCGTACTCGCACCACTTTCGTACTAGGGCATGGACAGCCACTGCCCCCACCGTTAGCGTGGCTCCCCCGGGGTTGTACGCCCGCCCGCTGAGGGTGGAGGAGGAAAAATGCGTAAGGCCATTCGGAGTCCGCTGCTGGCGCTGGCCCTCATCGTCGTGTTCGCCGGCACGGTGCTCGCGACGTTTCCGGTGCCCGCGGGCAGCTTCCACTTGACGATCCTGTCACGCGGGACGCTGAGCGAACCGGTGCATTTCAACACTGGCGCGGTCAAGTTCCAGACGAAGGGGTCCGTGGACTTCGTCGCGGCGACGGCCACCTTTGACGCGCCGGGCTCGTCCGGTTGGCACGCGCACCCGGGCGTCGTCCTCGTGACCGTGGAGTCAGGCAGCCTGGTGCGTTATGACGAGCACTGCTCGGCCACCGTGTACCCCGCCGGTTCCGCATTCGTCGAGTCGGGCGACGTCGCGGAACTATTTCGCAACGAGAGCACCACGACGCCGGCCGTCGTGCGCGTCAACTTTCTCGTTCCGGCCGGGACGACTGCCTTGCGGATCGATACGCCCAACCCCGGCTGCCCGCAGAACTAGGGATCTCGCTCGATCATTGAGTGGGGCCCTTCGACCGAAGGGCTCCACTCGCAGCGCCCACGGGGCCAGTCGAGCCCGGAGCGACCGGGACGGCAGGCATCCACGGCAGCGGTCCTGTCCGCTACTGCGGCCCAGACCACCGGAGCCGAGTTCAGAGGCTACGGCGTGACCACCACTGAGCAACGGAACCAGGCTCATACGGTCCTCCGTCCACGTTCGCTGACATAGCACGTCGTACTGACGGCGGCGCTTAGAAGATGGCTGCCCGGTCCCGCAGGTCGACGTCGAGGGGATCAGTCGCCTCACTAAGCGCGGCGCCGATCGGCGAGCAGCCACCTTGCCGCCAGCACGATGACTGCGACCAGGACCACGGTTAGGAGCCCCTAGGACGACAGGCTAGGCTGCTTGAGGAATGCCTGCGACGGGTGTTGAGGGCGGAAAAAGGTGACTTCTGACCCGGCGACCACCAGAGCCGTCAGCTGCGCTCGAGTGACATTGGCGCACGCTGACTGAGCCCACGGAGACATACCCGGACGGCAAGCCAGACTAGCCAGGGAGCAGGCCCTTATCCAGAGAACGCGCGAGCCACGACTGGTACTTCCCGAGCGACCAGCCCCGCTCCAGAACAAGGATGTCGTGAACGGCCAGTGAGGTGAGGAGGAAGAGCAGGTCCGCGGCTGTATCGGCATCAACATCGTCCCGGAGCGCACCCCGCGACGCGAGCCGATCCGTGAAGCGCCGCTGGCCCGCAAGGCGCTGGGCCTCCAGGTCGGTCCACACCTTGGCGACCTCTGGGTCGAGCGCAGCGGCATCCCGCACCGCGCGAAGGAGGGGCCCGGCGCGGAGATGGATCCCCGGTTGGGTCGCGGCATAGAGCTCAATCTGACGGTGCGGGTCGGTCTCGGCGATCAGGGCGGCGATGGCCGGGCGCCGCTCAACCGGCACCTCGGATCGCTCGATCCCGCCCGCCAACGCGGCCTCGATCACGGCCGCGAACAACCCGGCTTTCGAGCCGAAGGCGCGGTACACGGTCTCGACGACGACCCCCGCCGCGGTCGCGACCGTGGCCATCGTGGTGCCGGCGTAGCCATGAGCCTCGAACAGGCGCCCGGCGGCAGCCACGATCGTGCGGCGTGTGCTGGCGGCCTGTGCTCGTCGATGCGCCGACTCATATCCGCGTCGGGGCTTGACTTCGTGCGTCATTTAGAGAGAATGACCATGACATCAATCCTGCTCGGTTCTACTTGATTATAGAGGAGCTCACGGGACAATGATCGACCTCAAGGACATCACCCGACGGACCTGGGAGCAGATGCTTCCTTCGGCAGACATCTCGGCCCTCGCCTCCGTGATCGCGGCCGATTGCATCAACCACGACACACCACCCGGCGTGGCGCAGGGCCTCGAAGGCATCGGCCAGACGGTCCGAATGCTTCAGGCCGCGTTCAGCGACCAGCGCTACGAGGTGCACCACGTCGTTCAGGACGGCGACATGGTGGTCATCCATGCCACCTTGCACGCCCGCCATACCGGCCCATTTATGGGTATCCGGCCGACGGGGCGCGACGTCGCCCTGCGCAGCATCCACCTGATTCGCTATCGAGACGGTCGCGAGGTAGAGACCTGGGCCATCCAGGACCGGATGGGCCTGCGGCAGCAGCTGGGCGTCGTGCCTGGTGGAATGCCGGCTGGCGGATAGCCGGGCCGATCGGCGGCGATCCCCCTCCGTCGGGTCGGGTGACATTAACGCACGCTGACTGATTCGAACGTCGATCCGCCGGAGGTAGCCGCCAGGCCGACCGGATCCCGTTGCGAGCGTTCATAGACGAGCGCCGTCTGGGGAGCGACCGTCCATTCTCATGGCTCGCCGGGCCCTAGCGTTGGCTCTCCAGGATTCGCTTCACGTTGCGAGCTTCGAGTGCACCGGTTCGCTTTGTGATCGAACCCACGAATGGTTGCATCAATCTTGCGATGCCGTGGAATCGGGCGTCGGTCACGCGGCTCAGTCTCGTCTTGCCGTCTTCGACGGGCACCAGCAGGTAGCTCACCTTGGTACCCCTGGTCCTGCCAGCCACCGCCTCAACCGAAAAGGTCCTGTTTCGCTCGAATTCAGTGACTCGGAGGTCGAACGTGACCGTCCTGCCGAGGAACGTGATGGAGCTCTGAATGGATGTACCCACTTGGATCGGCCCCTCGGACATCTGTCTCCATACCGCCCCGCTGTCCTCCCACCGTGGCATGTTCGAGATGTCGGTGATGTAGTTCCAGACGTCCTCGACTGGCCGGTCAATCACGAGACTTGCTCCTGTGCCCCTTGCCATGTCGGCCCTTCTCCCCAGCTCAGGAATCACCCGTCGTCCGCGAATCGCGCTCAACGCCAGCGCTCAACTACGCGCCTCGATCAGGCGTTTCAGGTTGGACATCTCGGTCCCCCATCCGCCGCGCAGCACACGAGTAAGCGTCGGCCCAAACAACCCCTCCGCCCGGCCGAGCTCGAGTTCGCCCCAGCGCGACAGGCGGGTGCTGCCGCCGATGCTCTCGAATGTGAAGCCGCCGGTGGTGTGCCCGAGGAGCGGGACGTCCGCCGTGTAGGCGAGCAGTTGCCCGGGCTCGTACTGGGTGACCACGATCGTCTGTGACTTGATCTCCCGACCGAACATCGGACGGACGCTCGAGATTCTCGCGCCCACCCCGAGCGGTCCGGCCGATATCTGACGCAGCTCGCTGCCGCTCCGCGTCCAATGTGACGAGTTCGCGAGATCGATGAAGAAGTCCCAGACCTCTTGTGCGGGCCGGTTGATCGGGGTGTTGACCGCGATCCGCAACATCAGGGGCCTCCGGTGAATTGGAAAGCCGATCCACTGCACGGTCGCCGACGGCGAGGGTAACCCGGGGCGGACGGGGGAGTTCCCGGGGGTCGGCGCAATCGTACTCGCTACGTCGACCCCCGCCGTCTCTCGGCTCGCTGCCGCTCCGGCCGTCAGATGAGCCGCGGGGAGTATGGCCTCGGGTGACATTGGCGTACGCTGAGTGACAGGGCGGTCCCGTCGCCCGCTGGCGAGCTGTATAGGACCTATTGGACCGTGCCTGTGTAGTTGGTGATGATGTCAAGCGCTGACTCGCAACACTCGGTCGCCTCTAGGGGCGCCCCGGCTTCGCGCGTGGGCGCGCGATCCCGACCACGGCCGGTCAGCCGAGCCGCCGCGACCGGGGCACCTCTAGCAGTTGTTGACCTCGCCCTGGTTGATCAGAAACGACCCCTCGCCCACGCTTAGCGGAAGGCGGCCCGAGATCGTTTCCCCAGGGCCGACTGGTTCGCCAACGAGGATATCGAACCCGAAATTGCCAAAGTCGTTCTCGACCCTAACGGTGCACGTTGCGGTTTCGGTCGTGGTGCCGCTGTTCGTGACGGTGAAATAGGCGTACCCGTTGGCCTCATCAACCGGCTCCCATCTCACGAAACTACCGGTTAGGTGGCTCACCTCTACGGGCGCGGCTGGTGCAACCGTTGCGCTAACTGAGTTGCCTGAGTTCCCGCCGCCGAAGATCGCCCAGGCGACTACCACCAACGCGATGAGGGCCAGGCAACCAAGGGCGTTGGATCGATTCGCACCCACCGGTGCGGTCGAGTTCACTGAAGCCGGTGCGGCACTTGTCGGTAGTCCGGTTGTTGGAGAGCCGCTGGCGGGCTGATTTGCAGTGATGGGCCGGGTCTTGATGTCCCGTAAGGCGGCAACGACCGCCGGCGCCTGTTCGGGTTGAAAGACGTACTCGACCGTGAGCACCTGTTGTCCGAGGGCAGCCGACCAATTCTCCGATGTGGGGACAAAAACCATCGGCCGCCGCCCTTTGGGCGTCGTCGTGGTAGGCAAATTCGGCCTCGTCGCGCGTCGTTCCCCGGTAAACGGCGGTACGTCGTTCCATCGCGCTCCCCTCCGTAGCGGACTCTAGCAGCGCTGTCGACGGTGCTCCAGTATCCAACCGCCGCCCTCATATGCCAGAATCTGGACTGCGACGTCGAGCCGACCGGGTGACATTGCGGGACACTGACTGGGACGCGATCCCGTCGCCCGCTGGCCCGCGCTCCCGGTACTGGCTGCGTAGCGGGACCGCGTCGTGAGTTTCCCAGCTGCCGCTTGTCTGGCGCCTATCGCTGACGCTTCAATTCCACTTCAGCACGGCGGTGCCCTCGGCGCCGGATCGGAGTCGGGGTCGGGATCAGGGTCGGGATCGGAGTCGGGGTCGGAGTCG
>JAUSJS010000142.1 GCA_030647575.1 Candidatus Limnocylindrales bacterium
TGGTCACTCGCGCCTCCTTGCAGGCATCATAGCGAACGGACGTTCGATGTCAAGGTCGGCGAGGGTGCGGCTAACGAGGTGTCAGGCCGGAGAAGGGCTGGCGAGACCCCGCCCCTTTCCGCGGGGTCGCGCTGGGCCGCCGACGGCCGGCCTGCCCACCGGCGTCCCAACTGTCCGGATTCCTGCCATGTGTCCATGAGGTGGGGCTTGGGCGCGGTCGTCGTCCCGGCTGCCGGGGGTGGCGCCCTCGATCGACTGGCCGCCGAGCACGAGAACGAGGTTCGACACGCAGCCGGACTCCGTTTGGGCCGGTCGCGATGCGTTTAGCCAGCCGAAGGCGCACGAGCTGGACGGATGGCAGGATCGTGGGAGCCGCTCGCCTCGAGGATGACGGCTAGCTCGGATCCGGCGCCGCCCCGGCCGACGCCTCGGGGTCCAGCCCGGGAGGCTGGTAGACTCCTGCATCCGGAACGAGGAGGAGTCTGGCGCATATGGGGCGGAGCACGTCGAAGCGCAGCCGAGGATCGCGCGGTCGCGCGGGCTTCAGTCGCGCGCTCAAGCTCCTGGCGTTCCTTCCGGTTGCCAGCCGGATCCCGACGTATGCCCGGCTCGTGACCGCGCTCGTGCTCGATGACCGGATGCCGACCAGCCGCAAGGCGCTGCTCGCCGGGGCCGCCGGTTACCTCGTCGTTGGGCGCGACCTGATTCCGGACTACCTGCCGGTCATCGGCGGGATCGACGACCTGGTGGTCGTGGTTCTTGCGGTGGATCTCTTCCTCGAAGGGGTCCCCGACGACCTGCTCGAGGAGAAGCTCGAGGATCTGGGCATCGACCGCGCGGCGTTCGATCGCGACATCGCCCAGGTGCGGCGCTTGACGCCGGGTCCGGTCCGGCGGACCATCCGCCGGGTGCCGGGCCTGATCGGCGGTGCCGGGGACGTCATGAAGCAACTCGGTCTCGGGCCCCGCATGCGGGCCTGGATCACGAAGGAGGAACGCAGCGCGTGAAGGTCATCCTGACGAAGGACGTGCCGAAGCTCGGCAAGAGTGGCGAGATGCGGATGGTCGCCGACGGCTTCGCGACCAATTACCTCATCCCGCAGCAGCTGGCCGTGCCCGCGGCCGGCGGCGCCTACCGGGCCTGGCGGCACGACATCGCGAGCCGTGAAGACAAGCGGATCCGCGAGCGTGCCGATTCCGAGATCGCGGCGACCCGGATCGCCAGCACCACGCTGACGATGGGCGTCAAGGTCGGAGACGGCGGCAAGCTCTACGGCTCGATCACGTCGAAGGATATCGCCGACGCGCTGGCACGACGAGGAATCGAGGTGGACCGCCACAAGATCGACCTCGAGGAGCCGCTCAAGACGCTGGGCACATACAAGGTTGCGATCAAGGTCTATGCGGGCATGACCGCCGAGGTCACCGTCGTCGTCGAACCCAAGGGCTGATCTCGCCACGCCCCTTGCCGTCGTTCGTCAGGGGCGACTGGTCCTTCTGGGTGATCGCCCCGCCGTAGCCGTCCGGGAGTACTGTCGGCACCTCGACCGAGATGAGCTGACAGACGGGGAGGCTGGGTGCGCTACGGATTGATCGGCGCCGGGGCGCTGGGTCTGACGGTTGCCCTTCGGCTGGCGCAGCGCGGCCACCTGGTGACCGTGCTCGAGCGCGACCCCGTCCCAGGAGGCCTGGTGCGCGACCTCGAGTCATGAGGCGATGATCCCGGCGGTCGTCCTCGCCCTGGTTGCCGTCGTCGGCGGCACTCTTGCGAGCTACGTCTACGACGATGATGCGCCGCTCGTTTCGCGGCTGGCCTATGGCGCCTCGAGCGGCCTCGTCGCCCTCTCGGCCGTCGGGTTCGTCCTTGCCAATTTCGTCGACATCGAGCTGGCCGCGATCGCTGCGGGCGTCGCGGTCGCGCTTCCGTTGGCCGTGCTGGTTCGTACTGGGTTTCGCCAGCGACTCGTGGCTGATGTCCGCGGGACAGGTCAATACCTTCTGGCGGCGATCCGTGAGCCCGCGCTTCCAACCATCGGACCGATCGTCTATGCGGTCCTGCTCACGGTCTTTCTGTGGCTGGTCTTCGACCGCGTCATCGTGGAGCATGACGGCGGACTCTTCACGGGGTACGTGAACAACCTGGGTGACCTCCCATTCCATCTGGACGTGACGTCAAGCTTCGCCTTCGGCCAGAACTTCCCGCCGGAGGACCCCACGTTCGCTGGGACGGGGTTCGCCTATCCCTATCTCTCCGATGTGCTCGCAGCGATGTTCGTGGCGCTCGGCGCATCGATGCGCGAGGCGTTCTTCATCGAGAACCTGCTCCTGGGACTTGCCCTGGTCGGCCTCATCTACCGCTTCACCCGCGTCCTGACCGCGGATCGGCTCGCCGGTTTCATCGCGCCGGTGCTCGTGCTCTTCAGCGGCGGGCTGGGGTGGCTGCTCCTGCTCCAGGACGCGCGGACCGACGAAGGCGGCCTGTTCGGTGTTCTCGGCGCACTGACCCGCGACTACACGATCAGCGGAGACGGTCCGCTGCGCTGGGGCAATGCCATCACGACCCTGCTTGTCACCCAGCGCAGCCTGCTGCTCGGCCTGCCGATCGCGCTGATCGTGTTCACGCTGCTCTGGAAGCTGATCCACATGGACATCGCTGGGTCCGCGCGGGTCGGCGCCCGGACCGTCGCGCTTGCCGCCGGGATCCTGACCGGAAGCCTGCCGCTCGTCCATGCCCACTCCTTCGTGGTCGTCATGGGCACGGCCTTTCTGGTGGGACTCCTGTTCCGTCAGTGGCGCGAGGGGCGGTGGCGTCCGTGGCTGATCTACGTGGTGTCGGCCCTCGTCATCGCGCTGCCCCAGATCTGGTGGTCGACCCACGACAGCATCGCCACTGCCGGAACCTTCTTCGGGTTCGAGCTCGGTTGGGACCATCGTGAGGAGAACATCGCCTGGTTCTGGTTCCTGAACACCGGATTGTTCATCCCGCTTGCGGCGGCGGCCGCGTTCTGGCCAGTGCAGCCCAGGATTGCCTCGCGCTCGCTATTGCTCTTCACGGCCGCCTTCCTGGCCTGGTTCATCGTGCCCAACGTGATGAAGCTGGCGCCCTGGGTGTGGGACAACATCAAGGTTCTGTTCTACTGGTTCGTCGGATTCGTGCCGGTGGTGGCGCTGCTCATCGCCCGCCTGCTCAAGTCCGGTCCGGGCCTGAGAGCGGCTGGCGCGACCGCGCTGGTCATGTTGACGGTGGCTGGCGGCCTCGACGTCTGGCGGGTGGTCTCCGGCCAGACCGAATACGGGGAGTTCGACCGCGACGGGATCGCCATCGCAGCGCTGATCCGAGAAGAGACGCCACCGCGTGCCCTGATGCTCAACGCGCCCACCTGGAACACCCCCGTCTTCCTGACCGGGCGGAGGTCGCTCCTCGGGTACACCGGTCACGTCTGGTCGCGCGGTCTGCCGTACACGGATCGCGAGGCCGATATCAGACGGATCTACGCGGGCGAGGCGGACGCAGCACAACTCCTCGACAAGTACGGGATCGAGTACATCGTGGTCAGCCCGATCGAGCGCAACAACCTGACCGTGAACGACGCGTTCTTCGAACGGTTCACGAAGGTCGCCGAGGCCGGAGAATACGAGCTGTATGAAGTCGCGAGACCGTAGGAAGGGGCGAGTCCGCGCCTCTGCCCGGCCGATCGAGGCCCGCGCGGACCCGGCTGCGGACCTCAGCAAGGAGTCCGGCGGTGCTCGGCTGGACTTCTTCGACCGCTGGTTCCTGCCGATTGCGCTGGGCATCCTGCTGGTGGCGGCGGCACTCAGGCTGCCGGAGCTGGCCCTCAATCCGTTCCACCACGACGAGGGCGTGAACGGGTTCTTCACCACCAACCTGGTCCGCAACGGCTTCTATAGCTACGACCCGGCCAACTACCACGGGCCCAGCCTCTACTACTTCGCGCTGGTCTCCGAGATCCTGTTCGGCCTGACGACGGAGGCGATGCGGCTCGTCCCGGTCATGCTCGGCCTCCTGCTGGTGGGGCTGGTCTTCCCGCTCAGGCGCTATCTCGGCTCGCTGGCCGCCCTCGTCGCCGGCGGATTGCTGGCGATCTCCCCGGGCGCTGTCTATATGTCGCGCTACTTCATCCACGAGACGCTGCTGGTGGCGTTCTCGCTTGCGCTGCTGGCTGCCGTGACGTTCTATCTCGATCGGCGTGAGTCGAAGTACCTGCTCGCCACCGCGGTTGCTGCCGCGCTGCTCTTCGCGACCAAAGAGACCGGGATCATCACGGTCGTCGTCCTCCTGATCGCCGTCGTCATCGGCCATTTCTACACGGCCTGGCGGACGCCCGCCGCAGCCGCTCGGCGAACCCCCGGCCGCCCACCACCGCCACCGCGCCCCAAGTCGGTCTGGATCGAGGGCGTGGAGTACCGTCCGGCGCGCCGCGATGGCGCCCCGGCTGGCCCGGCTGCCGCCCTCTCCCCCGGCTCCATTCCGGGGGAGCACATTGCGGGAGCGGCCGTGGTCTTCCTGGTCATCTACGTCCTCCTTTACTCGTCGTTCTTCACGAACTTTCCGCAGGGGCTGATCGACTCGCTGGCGACGTTCACGATCTGGACGCAGACGGGCGAGGCGACCCAGGTCCAGCCGATCTACAAGTACCTGCAGTGGATGCTCCCGGTCGAGGCCCCCATCCTGGTTCTGGGCGTGATCGGTGGGCTCGTCACGGCGATCCGGGCGCCCAGCCGGCTGTGGGTGGTCATCGGGCTGTGGGCGGCCGGGATCACGACCGTGTACTCGATCATCCAGTACAAGACGCCCTGGATCATCCTCAACATGCTGCTCCCGCTGGCGCTCCTGGCCGGGCTTGCCGTCTCGGAGATGTGGCGGTGGCGCCGGTTGCGTCTCGGGGTGCCGGTCGTGCTCGGCGCCGCGTTCCTGGTCAGCGGCTTCTACGCGATCGATCTGAACTACAACCACTATGACGACGAGACGTATCCGTACGTCTTCGTCCACTCGACCCGGGACATGCTCCGGCTTGTCGATGAGATCGAGGCCACGGCCGAGCGAGCCGGTACTGGCCATGAGACGGGAATCGTCTTCGTGACTCCCGACTACTGGCCGCTTCCGTGGTACTTCCGCGACTACCCGCGTGCCGGCTTCTTCGGTTCCATCGTGGAGACCCAGGAGGCCATGATCATCGCCAACGTCAACCAGGAGGCTGAACTGGCGCCCAGGATCGAGGCTGGGTACGACCGGGTGGGCACGTTCAACCTGCGGCCGGGAGTGGATCTCGTGCTCTACGTTCGCAGCGACGTCCCGCGGGAGTAGCCGCCGACATGCGCGCCCGGGGCTCGGCGGTCGTTCGGCTCCTGGTCGGAGTCGTCATCAGCGCGGTCTTCCTGGCGGTCACGCTGTCGCGGGTCAACCTCGAACAGGCCGCCGAGGCGATCGGGCGCGCCGCTCCGGCCGGTCTCGCCGCGGCCCTGGTGATCGTGCTCGTCGATCTGTGTCTCCGGGCGCTTCGCTGGCACGTTCTGTTGCTCAACGTCGAAGGGGCCGAGGTCCGCCCACCGTACCGGCTAGCATTCGGGTATCTCACGCTCGGGTTCGCTGCAAACGCCGTTCTGCCGGCCCGACTGGGCGACGTCGCGCGCGCTGTGCTGGCGGCGGGATCGTTCCAGACCCCCCGGCTCGCGATCTTCGGCACGGTCATGATCGAGCGCGTCAGCGACGGCCTGACGATGCTCGGACTGGCGATCCT
>JAUSJS010000146.1 GCA_030647575.1 Candidatus Limnocylindrales bacterium
TCGCCGCGGCCCTCATCGCCTTCGGAACCGGCGTGTTCGTCGTCCTCCGCGAGGAACTGGAGCGCTCGTTCGACGCCGGTCTTCTCGCCAACGCCGAGCACGCTGGCGGCGCATTCGCCGAGGACATCGACGCCGAAGGCGTTCTTCAGGCGTCCGAACGGCTCATCGAGCAGCTCGCGTCGACCGGGGGGCGCGTCATCGTCCTCGATTCGAGCGGTACGGTTCTGGCCGACTCAGCGGGGCCGGGAGCAGGGGAGCTCCCGCTCGTCTCCGAAGACCTGGCCCAGGCGGATCGCCACGAGCACGCGGTCCGGGAGCTTGTTGTCAGCGGCGACGTCCTTCGCCTGGCCGTCGAGCCAGTCATTGCGACTGAGGGGCAGCGCGTCGGCTACGTCGTCTGGGCCGACTCCACGCGGCCCCTACGGGATCTCCTGGCAACCGTGAGCAGCGCGCTCCTCGTCGGTGGCGTGCTCGTCATCGGCCTCGCCCTCGTCGGCGGGCTCGTCCTCGCCAGGCGGGCGCTGGCGCCGGTGGCCGACGTCACGGACACGGCAAGAGCGATCTCCCTGTCCGGCGACTTCGCGGCGCGCGTGGAGGGCGGCCAGCGAGGCGACGAGGTTGGCGAGCTGGCCGTCGCGTTCAACGAGATGCTCGAGGCGCTCGAGCACAACCACCAGACCCTCCAGCGGTTCCTCGGCGATGCGTCGCATCAGCTGCGGACGCCGGTGACGACCATCCGGGCGAACCTCGATCTCGCCCAGCGCCCGGGTCTGCCGAAAGCGGAGCGCGCGGCGATCCTGGCCGACGCACGCGAGGAAGCCGAACGCATGGGCCGGCTCATCGGCGACCTGCTGGCGCTCGCCCGAGCGGAGTCCGGCGCGCGGCTCGAGTTCGTCCCCGTCGAGCTCGATGCTCTGCTGATCGAATCGGTCCGTCGTCAGCGCGAGGCGGCCCCCCACGTCCGGATGAGCGTGTCGTCCGTCGAGCCAGCGATCGTCGACGGCGATCGCGACCGGCTTCGCGACCTGCTCGGGATCCTGCTCGACAATGCCGCTCGCTACACGCCGGCGGGCGGGAGCGTCGTTGCCGCGCTCGACGTGCACGACCGCCGAGCGATCGTTCGGGTCGAGGACACGGGCATCGGCCTCGACGAGGCGGATCGCGACCGGCTCTTCGAGCGCCTCTATCGAGGGACGCGCGCACGGGAGATGCGGCCATCGGGCACCGGGCTCGGGCTGGCGATCGCCCGCTGGATCGTCGAGTCGCACGGAGGGACGATCGAGCTGGCCGGCCGGGAGACGGGCGGGACGGTGGCCACCGTCACCCTCCCGGTTCGATCGCCATGACCTCCACCCGCGTCCTCGTCGTCGACGACGAGGCCCCGATCATCGAGCTCGTCTGCGGCTACCTCGAGCGCGAGGGCATGGAGGTGATCGCCGCCTCAGACGGCCAGGTGGCGCTCGATCTCATCCGCGAGCGGGCCCCGGACGTCGTCGTTCTCGACGTCAATCTGCCCGGTCTTGACGGGTTCGAAGTGCTCCGGCGCGCGCGGGCCTTCTCCGATGCCTACGTGATCATGCTCACCGCTCGGGCGGAGGAGATCGACCGGATCGTCGGCCTCTCGGTCGGCGCGGACGACTATCTCGTCAAGCCCTTCTCGCCGCGCGAGCTGGTCGCCCGGATCCGGGCGCTCCTCCGGCGACCGCGAATGGGCACGGCACCGGGCGGGGAGGCGTGGCAGGTGGGCGATCTCGCGGTTGATCCACGGCGCCGGGCCGTGACGTTGCGCGGCTCGCCGGTCCTCCTGACGGCGATCGAGTTCGAGCTGCTCGCGACCCTCATCCGCGAGCCGGGCGTCGTCCTCGGCCGCCAGCAGTTGCTCGATCGGGCATGGGGTGCTGACTACGTGGGCGACGAGCACGTCGTCGATGTCCACCTCGCGAACCTCCGTCGCAAGCTTGGCGACGACGCAGCTCGTCCTCTGTTCATCGAGACTGTCCGGGGGGTCGGCTACCGATTCAAGGAGGCCACCTGACGATGCCGCGCCGGATCCGCCTCCGTGAGCGCCTCCTCATGAGCCACCTGGTGGTCATCGCCATCGGAGCGGCGACCGTGTTCGTGGCCGTCGGACTCGTCGCGCCCGGGGCATTCGACGCGGCCATGGGCCACGCGACCGGCGATGGGGCGGCCGGGATGAGCGAGATGATGGGCGGTCTCATCCGGGCCGCGTTCGAGGACGCCGTCCAGACCGCGCTCGTCGTCGCGGTCGTCGCGGCGGGCCTCGCGGCGATCGTGGTCAGCGCCGCGCTCTCCACCCGTCTCTCGGGACCGATCGCCCGCCTGGCCGCCGCGAGCCGACGCATCGCCAACGGTCGATATGCCGAGCGGGTGCCCGTGGCATCCTCCGACGAGATCGGGCAGTTGGCCGAGTCGTTCAACCGGATGGCGGAGTCGCTCGAGTCGACCGAACGGCGACGGCTTCAGCTGGTCGGCGACGTTGCCCATGAGCTCCGAACGCCGCTGGCAACGCTCGACGGCTATCTCGAAGGCCTCCAGGACGGCGTCATCCAGCCGACCGAGCCGACCTGGAAGCTCCTGCGCGGCGAGACCGCCCGACTGTCGCACCTCGTCAACGACCTGCAGGAGCTCTGGCGCGCCGAGGCACGCCAGCTCCCACTGTCGCTCACGACGGTCGACGTGACGGCGGAGCTCGATGGCGTCCGCGAGCGGTTCGCAGGGCAGGCGCAGGAGCACGGGATCGAGCTGCGGCTTGACCTCCCCGCGGGACCCCTGTCGGTCCGGGCGGACCGGGAGCGGCTCGCCCAGATCCTCGACAACTTCGCGAGCAATGCGATCCGCTACTCTCCGGCCGGCGCGTCCGTCGTCCTTGCTGCGAGCGCGCATCAGGACGAGGTCGTGATCGGGGTGGTGGATCAGGGGCCTGGGCTGACCGAGGAGCAGCGCGAGCGGGTGTTCGAGCGCTTCTACCGGGTCGACCCGTCGCGCTCGCGAGCGCTTGGCGGGTCCGGGATCGGTCTTGCCATCGCGCGGGCGCTGGCCGAAGCGATGGACGGCCGGGCCTGGGCCGAGAGTGAAAGCCCGGGCCGGGGCTCGACGTTCCGTCTGGCGCTCCCGAAGGCCGGACCGCGATAGGACGAGCCCCGGTCGAGGCCGGGGTTCATGGGCTGGTATGCATTCTCTGGGCGCCTCGTTCCGGTGGCCTGTTTCGGCCAGTCACCCATGCGGCGGTCACGGGTCAGCCGGCACCCCAACGTTCCTGCCTTCGGTCCATGTGGTGCACCTTCGGCGGAGTCGCCGACCCTCCTGTGCCGGATCCGAGCGTGAACCGGCCGCCCGGACCGCCGTCCGGCTCCTTTCGGCCGTCCGAACCACCCGGAATCCGGGCCGAAGGTGCACCAGCTGGACACAAGGCAGGATAAGGCTACCGTCGGCGGCTTGACCGAATCTTGACGCAGGCGGGCACGGGGTCTTCAGGTGGCGCGCCTAGCCTCGTGTTATCGGAAACGACACCGAGATGAACTGAACGGAGGCAACGA
>JAUSJS010000149.1 GCA_030647575.1 Candidatus Limnocylindrales bacterium
GTAGTCGCCCAGGTTGCCGTTCTGCAGCTGGCCGTTGTCGTAGAGCAGCTCCTCGAACAGGGCCTGGCCAAGCCCGAAGGCGACGTTGCCCTCCGACTGGAGCTCCGCCTGAACGGGGTTCACGACGCGCCCGGCGTACACCGCCGCGTGATAGCGGAGGATGTCGACCTTGCCCGTTTCGAGGTCCACCTCGACCTCTGCCGCGCCAGCCGCCTGGTGCCAATGGGTCGCCCCGATTCCCTGGCCGGTCTCAGCATCCAGCCCTCCCTGTGAGCTGAAGCGCCCGTCGGCGAGGAGATTGCCGGAGCGGGTCGCGCGGACGAGCGCGCCGTAGTCGACGTTGCGGTCCGGCGCCCCCTTGGCCCGGACCTTGCCCTCGAAGAGCTCCAGGTCCTCGACGGCGATCTCGAGCTTGTCCGAGGCCATCGCCAGGAGCTGCTCGGCGATGGAGTCGCAGGCGGCGACGACGGCCCCACCCATCGCGTGGGTCGATCGGCTCGAGCTCGTCTGCTGGTCGTAGGGCGTGTGGTCCGTGTCCGGCCGGCTGATGCTGACGCGATCGATCGGCAGCGAGAGCGCCTCGGCGGCGAGGATCGCCATCGACGTCTGGAGGCCCTGGCCCATCTCGACCGAGCTCGTCAGGACGTTCAGGCTGCCATCGTCGTTGAGCTTGGCGATCGCCGTCGACGTCGACGGGGTGACGGTGCCCTTGATGATGCACGACAGGCCCTTGGCCCGGACCTTCGATCCGTCCCGCTCGACCTCGGCAGGCCAGCTCCAGCCGATCTTGCCGGCGACCTCGTCGAGGAGCTCCTTGAAGTGGCAGTCTTCGAGGACTTCGCCGGTGGCGAACGTCTGGCCGTTCGTCAGGAGGTTCTTGTGGCGAAGCTCATAAGGATCCATGCCGAGCCGCTCGGCGATCATCTCGATCTGGGTCTCGTAGGCCCACGCCGCCTGCGAGATGCCGTATCCGCGGAACGCGCCAGCTGGCGGCCGGTTCGTGTAAACGGCGTACGAGTCGATCCAGACGTGCGGGATCGAGGTTGGACCACCCGTGCCGTAGCCGCCGTTCTTGATCAGGCGCGGACCGATGTCGGCATGGGCCCCCGTGTTGAAATGGCAGGTGCTCTTGCGGGCGACGATCGTTCCGTCCTTCTTCAGGCCGGTCTTGAGGGTGATTCGCATCGCGTGCTTGGTGATCGTGACGAACTCTTCCTCGCGGCTGAGGTGGAGCCGGACCGGCCGCCTGGCGACCCGCGAGAGGACCGCCACGATCGGCTCGATGTTCGGGTAGCACTTGCCGCCGAAGCCACCGCCGAGGCTGCCGACGACGACCCGGACGCGCGAGGCCGGAAGCTTGAAGATCTCGGCGATCTGCGAGCGGACCACGAACGGGATCTGCGAGGTCGCATGGATCGTGATGTCGTCATTGCGCGCGTCGGCCACGACGCAGTGCGTCTCCAGCGGCACGTGCTGGACCGCGGGGCTGGTGAAGGTGTCCTCGAAGATGTAGTCGGACTCGGCGAAACCGATCTCGATGTCGCCCTTGCGCAGCTTGAACTTGTTGCAGATGTTCGTGCCGGGTTCGCTGTCGACGATGATGTCGGCGAAGGTCGCGCCGCTGGCCGGCGGCTCCGGGTGGACGAGCGGCGCATCCGGAGCGAGGGCGTCATCGAAGTCGAAGACGGCCGGCAGCTCCTCGTACTCGACCTCGATGAGATCCAGCGCCGCCTGGGCCGCATCGCGATCGAGCGCGGCCACTGCGACGACGGGTTCGCCGACGTAGCGAACGGTGTCGATGGCCAGGATCGGCTGGTCCCGGAAGACGGGCCCGAAGCGGCTCCGGACATCCGTCCTCGCGTCGATCTCGGCGCCGGTCAGGACCGCCACGACGCCGGGCACCCGCTTCGCCTGTTCCGTGTCGATCCTGACAATCCGGGCATGCGGCGTGGTGCTCCGCAGCAGGAGGGCGTGGAGCATGCCGGGCAGCACCAGGTTGATGACGTAGGGAACTCGACCGGTCACCCGCTCGCGGGCGTCGACCATCCCGGAGAAGCCTGGATCAGATGTCCCGCGGTGGACCCAGACGCCACTCCGGTCGTTCATGCGACCTCCGAGTCGAGCGACGCGGCTCGGAGACGAGCCGACTCGAGCGCCCGCCGGACCCAGACGCGGACCATCTCGGTCCGATACCAAGCCGATCCGCGAACGTCGTCGAGCGTTTCGATCCGCTCGGCGTAGCCATCGGCGATCGCCCGCCGGACATCCTCGCCGAGGTCGGTCTCGCTGGCCTCCGCCTCCAGGTCTGGAAAGCGCTGGGGAGTCTCGGCCGCTGCGCCGACGCTCACCCGAACGTCCGTGTACCGCTCCGGCCCGGCTTGCCGGCAACTGGCGAACACGCCGATGCACGGGCGGTCCTCACACGAGCGGGTGACGAACTTCTCGTAGATCGCCCCGGTTCCGGCGGCAGGCACCAGGACGCGGACCTTCGTCACGATCTCGGTCGGCGCGAGGGCCGTCTCGTAGAACGCCACGAAGAAGTCCCGGGCCGGGATGACGCGTTCGCCGTCCGGCCCGCGCGCCACGATCTCGGCGTCGAGCCCGAGCAGGGCCGCCGGCGGATCCGACGCGTAGTCCGCCTCGGCGACGACGCCGCCGACCGTGGCCGCATTCCGAATCCGGACATTGGCCACCTTGGCGAACGTGTCGGCGAGAACCGGGATGGCGCCACGCACGACGGCGTCGCGTTCGACGGTTCGATGGGTGGCGAGGGCGCCGAGCTCCAGCACGCCGCCGGTCACGCCGATGTCGCGCAGGCCCGGAAGCCCGCCGATCGAGACCAGCACCGACGGATCGATCAGCCGGTTCCGCAGCATGATCGTGAGGGCGGTCGATCCGGCGATGACCTTGGCCTCATCACCGTGTTCCTGAAGCAGAGCGACGGCTTCGTCGACGGTCTCTGGACGAAGGAAGGCGAGCGCACGGCTCATGGGGCATCCCTCGTGATCGGGCGGGTCGTTCGATTTGCAGGAACAGGAGTCTACAGGGCCGGATCATCGGCTGGCCTCAGCGCTACGGTTCCGGGAGCTGCTTCCCCTCGAAAAGGCTCCCGGGACTCGGGGAGGTCCATCGTGACGCCGTTCCACCCTGGCTGCTGTCACGGTCCGCGTGGGGTTAGGAGTCTCCAACCTGGCTGGAACTCACGACTGAACGGCCAGGATCCAGTTCCCTTCATTCAGCCGGCCTGGAATGAGCGACCGCATCGAGCTTCGGCGCGTCGCGCTGACCAGCCTGGCTGGAACTCGGTTCAGGCGCATCACGGACGCGCCCACGGCGCCGGCCGAGGCGCCACCCCGTGGATGATCTCGAAGCCGGTCGTGTTCGACAGGACCTCGACATCGCGGCCGTGGAAGCGCAGACCGGCCATGCCGTCGCCCGCGCGCAGGTTACGGATGGTCACCTCCGAAAGCCAGTCCGGCAGCGCCGGATCGACGTAGAGGCGCGATCCGGTCAGGTCGGTCGTGGCATGCATCCCGCACAGCACGGCAATCAGCCGGAAGATCGAGCCGGCGGCCCAGGCCTGCGGCACGTTGGCGCCGAGGTACTGGACGGGAAAGCTGCCCTCGTCGCGCGGCAAACCAGCAAACAGTTCGGGCAACCGGTTGGCCTGGAAGCGCTCGCTGGCTTCGAACAGGCCCTTCGCCACCTTCGCCGCGGAGGCGTCGTGGCCATAGCGCCGGAAGCCGCCGGCGATCAGCGCGTTGTCGTGCGGCCAGACAGTACCCGTGTGGTAGCTGAACGGGTTGTAGGCCGCGTGATCAGATGACAGCGTCCGGATCCCCCAGCCGGACCACATGTCGGGCGCCATCAGGCGCTCCACGACCCGAGCCGCCCGGTCCGGCGGGACGATGCCGCTCGCCAGGCAGTGCCCGGCGTTGGACGCCACCGACTCGATCGGCCGCTTCTGGCCGTCCAGGCCCAGGTAGTAGGTGCCTTCGGCCTCCCACCAGAACGCGTCGTTGAACCGGTCGAAGAGCGCGTTGGCCTCGGCTCGCAGGCGGGCGCTCATCCGCGCCTGCCCAAGGACCTCATAGATGTCGGCCATCCGGACCTTGGCGTCGTAGACGTAGCCCTGCAGTTCGCAGAGCGCCAGGGGCAGCGGCGCGAGCGAACCGTCGGCGTGCGGGATCGCATCGCCGGCGTCCTTCCAGCCCTGGTTGTAGTAGCCGTTACGCGAACGCGTCCCGTACTCCTGGAAGCCGTCGCCGTCACGATCGCCGGACCGGTCGATCCAGCGCACCGCGGCCTCCGCGTTGGGCAGGTACCGGTTCAGGACGCCGACGTCGCCGAGCCATTGGTAGAGGTACGAGATGACGATCACGAACAGGCTCGTCGCGTCGTGCGTGCCATAGTACGGCTGGAAGGGCAGGATCCGGAGCTGGGCGAGTTCCCCGTGCCGGATCTCGTGGGGGATCTTGCCGGGCTCCATGTCGCGCTCGGGGTCGTCCTCGGTCGCCTGCAGCTCCGAAAGGCGGCGCAACGCTCCGGCCGCGAACTCCGGGTAGCCACTGATCCCCTGCATCGAGACGATCAGCGAGTCGCGCCCGAACAGGGTCACGAACCAGGGCACGCCGGCGGCCGGGATGAAGACGCCCTTCTCGAACGCCGGGTCTTCCAGCTGCAGCGAATCCATGTCGAGCTGCGCCTGATCCCAGGCGCGTTTCACGGTGTGGTTCGGCGTCTCGAGGCGGACGCGGCGCAGGCGTGGCAGGGTCTGATCCGGGCGCGGCCCGGCCACGGCGTTGCATGGCAGCGTGGTCGGTCGGCGCTTCGAATGAGTCAGTGGCAGCCAGCGCAGGCAGGTATGCCAGACGCCCTTCGGCGCCACCAGGGCGACGAAGACGAACCGGCCGTTGGCGAACTGCGGTGTACTGTCGGAACGATCGGCCTGGAGCACGAGCTCGCGGACGAACTCACGGTTCGCGTAGGTCGTTCGAAGTTCTCGCTTCGAGCGGAACCAGCGGGTGTTGATCTCACCCCGCCGGACGAGGCGGCCCTCCTTGACATCGAAGATATCGGCGAAGTCGGACTCGATCTCGACCTCGATCGTCAGGCGGACCGGACGTGAGCCGGAGTTGACGATGTCGTAATCCTCGTGGACGCCGCCGGACACCGTCCGGTCAAGCCGCAGCGCCAGGCTCTGGCGCGGCACGGTGCCATCGCGATCCAGCAGCTCGGGGTTGGTGTACTCGAAGCGTGACGAGTAGAACTGGACCGGCGAGGAGTTGAGCAGCAGTGGTCGCTGGCCGTTCAGGATCAGCTCGTAGCCGCAGACGAAGCGGGTGTCGCGGGCGAAGAAGCCCTCCTCGGCCTGGCGCTCGATCCGGCCGTCCGGCTGGCAGACGACGAACCGGTCGTCCCGGTTCATGGTGATCGTCGACGGCCCGACCTGGATCGGGAGGGTCACCGGCCCTCCCCGTCGAGGCGGCCTTCCAGACGGTCAGCCGCCGGATAGACGTAGCGGCAGGCGACGAGGGCGATGAACGCGACGCTGATGGTCAGGAGAGCGGCGGTGAGGACCGCGCTCACCACGCCGATGACTGCGACGACCGCACCCAGGGCACCGAATCGGACCGGGTGAGCCAGAACCAACGTGCCCGCGAGGCGAAGCCGCTCGGTGAGGGGCCGTTGCGCGCGAAGCGGATCCACAATCAGCGGCCACGCCACGATGGCGCCGCACCACAGCACGATCAGTCCCCACGCAGCGAATGTGCCGATCATCCAGCCTGCAGGTTCGCTCCCGGTCAGCCCGACCACCAGATTTGATCCGAGGATGAGGATCGTTGCGACGAACGCCAGGCCGAGGAGGAGCGTCGGCCTGGCGCCGGCGCGGGACGCTGCCAGCGCGTCGCGGAACGAGACGTCCCCGTCGTTGCGAACGATCCGGGCCGCGACCCGGAAGATGCCAGCCGTGGGGAAG
>JAUSJS010000171.1 GCA_030647575.1 Candidatus Limnocylindrales bacterium
GATCATCTCGTGCGTCTCAAATGGGACAGCCGGATCGATCGTCGCAATCGGGTCGGGAATGAATGCGCGATACGTGAAGGAAGCACGAGCGCGCCGGGGGCCGTAAGCCCCAGGATCGCCTGCCCACGTTCTCTCGACGAACTCACCCAAGACTGTCAGTCTCCCAGATACTTTGACGGGTTAGGGCGATCATCATTGCCTAAACCGTCAAAGTCAACAACTCTCTGACGGGTCAGACCGTGCGCGCGTCCCACCCGGACGAGGCTGCCCGCTCGCCATCCAGGTCGGGAGCGGTCACGAGAAGCCGGACCTGCGCGGCCTCGCCGCCTTCACGAAGGCGTTCCCGGCTGCGCGCCCGCTGCTCATCGGAGCGTACGGCCTGCCGGTCGAGACGGCCCTGGCCACGCCCGCCGACGAGCTCCTCGGCTGACTGAACCGCCGCAGGACCAACCTCCTGCGAAGGGACAGGGGGTCCGGGGCCAGTGCTCCCGTTGACCAGCCCGTCTGGAATCGGGATCCGCACACGCCAGGTGGCTTGGTGGCTTGGCTGGTGACCGCCGGATGAGTGCCACGGGCCAGGATCGCGCAATGAGCACCAGGGAGCGACCTGCCGATCGAGGGTCCCGCCGGGGTCGTCAGTTGCTCGACCAGCTGATACGTGAGTTTCACGAGGCACGAGTCGGCGCGGGCGTCAGCCAGAAGGTAATCGGCAGGGCCTTCGGTCGGTCCGACGCGTGGGTGAGTTGGACCGAGTCTGGCGAGAACGCGTCGCTGTCGATCGTCGATGCGTCGCGGATGCTCGCATGCGTGGGCCTCGACCTCGCGGTGCGCGGGTACCCGGCCGGGCGCGGGGTCCGCGATGAGGCCCAACTTGCGCTCATTGCGCGCCTGAAACCGTTCGTCTTGTCGCGCTGGGAATGGCGGACGGAGGTCCCGATCCCGCTTACGGGCGACCTGCGCGCCTGGGACGTCGTTCTTCGCGGGCCGGCCGGGTCAATCGGCGTGGAAGCTGAGACGCGCCTGCGCGACATTCAGGCCATCGACCGTCGCGTGATGCTCAAGCTGCGCGACAGCGGGCTCGACCGCGTGATCGTCCTCGTCGCACCAACGCGAACCAACCGCGCGACGCTTCGCGAGGTGGGCGATTCCATTCGGACGAACTACCCCATCTCTTCGCGTCAAGCGCTCGATGCGCTTGTCAACGGGCGGGATCCGGGCGGTAACGCGATCCTCGTCCTCGGTGCGAGCTCGACGGCGCCTGCAACGGTCCCCGTGACGACGGTGCTCCCGCCAGGCGCGAGGCCGGCGACGATTCCAGCCAAGTTGGCGTAAGCGACGGATCGCGATCCAGCCTCTGTCGATAGCTACAAAGCCATTGGAATACATGTGGTATTCCACTTGATCTGGTGGAGACGCGCAGCGTGGTTGGTAGAACGGCCAATGCCTATCCCGTTGACCAGCCGGAGTGGAATCTGCGTACGAGGCGGACACCCGAGCCAGGCGCGGACACCGGAGCCCGACGATCGGACACCGCGCGGCCCGACTCATCGCCGCTGCTATCCTCGCGCCATGCTGAGCGGCGGACCGGCGGGCGGCTACGGGGTGCAGTCGCCGCGCATCCTGATCGTGGACGACGATCCGAACCTGCTGGTCCTGCTCGCCGACCAGCTCCGCGCCGACGGGTACGAAACGGCAACGGCGCGCGACGGCGTCGAGGCGCTCCGGCGTCTCCAGTCCTCGTGGCCCGACCTGCTGATCATCGACATGATGATGCCGCGGATGGACGGCCTTTCCCTCGCGCGCGAGATCAAGGCGCGGGCGGACCTGCCGATCATCGTCCTCTCGGCGATCGATGCCGGTGACTCCAAGGCCGACCTGCTCGAAGAGGTCGCCGAGGACTACGTCACCAAGCCCTATCACTACCCGGAGTTGCGCGCTCGGATCAACCGCGTCCTTCGCCGGTTGGGCGACAAGGTCCCGCGCCAGAGCCTGGTGTTGGGTCCGAACCTCACCCTGGACCTTCATCGCCGAGAAGCCACCGTCGCGGGCACGCCAGTCGCGTTGACTCCGACCGAATCGCGACTCCTCTATCCTCTGGCCGCCAACCTCGGCCAGACCGTCACGACGGAGACGCTCCTGGCCCGCGGTTGGGCCGAGACCGAGGATGCCGACCCGTCCTACGTCTGGGTGACGATGCGCCGACTTCGTCAGAAGGTCGAGCGCGAGCCGAACCGCCCGGTCCACCTCCAGACCGTTCGGGGCGTCGGCTACCGGCTCGTTCCGGCCACCAGCGGGGACGACCCGGCGACCGCGGCCGAGGCCGACCCAACGTGACCGAACCCGGCACCGGTGAGGACGCCCCATTCGGGATGGGCTTCCGCTCCCGGCTGACCCTCGCCCTGATCCTCGCCGCCGTCCTGCCGATGACCGCGTTCGGGCTCCTGGTCCTGGCAATCGGCGTGGTGGTCGGCGGCCCGGCGGCCGACGCCAACCTCGCTCGCATCCTGCTGTTCGGGCTGGCGATCGCGGTGCTGCTCGCAGTCTTCGTCTCGTACCTGCTGGCCGCCGACCTGACTCGCCCGTTGCGCGCGATCGCGGCAGCGGTCGATCGCGTCTCGGCCGGGGACCTCTCCACGCCCATCCGCGTCGGCGGTGACGACGAGCTGGCTCGACTGGCCGAAAGCCATAACCGCCTTGCCGCGGATCTCGAGCGCCGCAACCGGGAGCTGGGCCGGATCCTCGCCGCGATCGAGGGCGCGTCGCCGCGCGACGGCGTCGACTTCCTCGCCGGCAAGGCGGCGCTCGATGCCCAGGCCGCATTCGGCATGATCGACGCCAGGGTGGTTTTCGCCGACCCGACGACCGTCCCGACGGACGAGGTTGTCCCCGGCGAGGCTCGCCCGCTTCGAGCCGAGCTGCGCGTCGGCAATGACGCCCTCGGCGTCCTCGTCGGGCGCGTGCCGGCCACGCGGACGTGGGAGCGCGCCGATCAGGACCTCTTCGAGCTGTTTGCCAGCGAGATCGCGGTTGCCATCCGCAATGCCCAGCTGTTCGGGCAGGTCGAGGCGCAGAACGCCCAGCTGCTCGAGCTCGACGCAGCCAAGGACGACTTCCTGCGCGGCGTCAGCCATAACCTCCAGACCCCGCTGACCAGCATCAGGGCCCACGTCGAACAACTCGAGATCGATCGACCCGACCAGCGCCTGGGCATCATCGCCGAGCAAGCCGAACGGCTGTCACGGATGGTCCGCCAGCTCCTGACGGTGACCCGCCTCGAGTCGGGGGCGCTCCACCCGCGCTCGGAAGTGGTCTCGCTGGCGACCCGGGTGCGCAAGGCGTGGGAGGCGCTCGGCACGGCCGACGTCCCGTTCACGCTCGACGATCGGGCCGGCGGTTGGCTGGCCGTCGCCGACACCGACCAGCTGGACCAGGTCCTCTGGGCGCTGCTCGACAATGCCGTCAAGTACGGCGGGCGCACACCGGTCGCGGTCGAGATCGTCGTGGATGAAGCCGCCTCGCGTCTGCGCATGACCATCTCCGACGGCGGCTCCGGCATCGCCGAGGCGGATCGACCTCGGCTCTTCGGTCGGTTCGTCCGCGGCGCGGAGCGGACGCCCGACGAGGGCAGCGGCCTCGGCCTGTATGTCTCGCACGAGCTCTGCCGAGCGATGGGCGGCGACCTCTTCCTCGAACCGCCGGTGCCCGCACACGGCGCGGCCTTCAGCGTTCGCCTTCCCGGCGAACCGGGAAACGAAGCCTGACCCTGGGCTGTTGCCATCAAGGACATTATCACGCATGATGTTCTCGTGAATGATAAGAACGTCCTCCCCGGCTTCGTCGGGAGACAGCGCGAGCTGGCCGCTCTCGCGGGCGAGCTCGAGGTCGTGCGCGCGACGGGACGCGGCCGCTTCGTTCTGATTCGCGGCCGCCGGCGCGCCGGCAAGTCCTGGCTGGTCGAAGAGTTCCTCGCTCGCCATGGCCTGACCAACGTGTTCTTCACCGCGAGTCGAAACGCCAAAGGCCAGGATCTCCCGAGGTTCGCGGAGGAGCTCACGCAGAGCTCGCTGCCGGACGACGCCCGCGCGGTGGGCGTGCGCTTCGCCCACTGGGAGGCCGCGCTGGCGACCGCCGCGATCGGCACAACCCAGGAGCGGCCATCGATCATCGTGATCGACGAGTTCCCCTACCTGGGCGAAAAGAGCGACGAGGAGGCGCGGGCCATCGAGTCAATGTTCTCGGCCGCCTGGGAGCGGCGCCTGTCGCGCCTCCCGGTGATCCTGGTCCTGGTCGGCTCGGACCTCGCCATGATGGAGCGTCTGACCGAGTACGGCCGGCCGCTCTACGACCGCCCGACCCGTCAGATTGTCGTCGATCCGCTGACTCCGAGGGACATCGCGGAGATCGCCGGTCTCCAACCCGAGGACGCCTTCGACGCCTACGCGGTTGTCGGCGGGCTGCCGGCGTTCGCTGATGACTGGAGACGAGCGGGAGGGTTCCGGGGGTTCCTGCTCTCGGCGCTGAGTCACGCTGACACGCAGTTCGTCAACTCGGGCGTCCGCATCCTGGACGCCGAGTTCCCGACCGAGATCCAGCCGCGTGTCGTGCTCTCGGCGATCGGTCACGGCGAGCGCACCTCGAAGGGGATCTCATCGGCAGCCGGGATTCCGGCGAGCAACCTTGACCGGTCGCTCAAGCTGCTGTCCGAGGCGAAGCGCGTGGTACGGGTCGAGGAGCCGCTTTCGGCGCAGCGGCTCAAGGCCCCGCGCTACAGCGTCGCTGATCCGTACCTGCGGTTCTGGCTGCGCTTCGTGGAGCCGGCCCTCCCCGAGATCGAGCGGCTCCGCACCGAGCGGGTCGTCGACCGCATCATGGCCGCCTGGCCCGACTTCCGCGGCCACGCCGTCGAGCCGATCGTCCGGTCGGCCGTCGAGCGCCTGCTCCCCGATGAGCGTCTGCTCGGAGCGGAATACGTCGGCTCCTACTGGACGCGGACGAACGACCCGGAAGTCGATCTCGTTGGGGCTGACAAGCGGCTGGCACCGGCGAAGGTCGCGTTCGCGGGGTCTATCAAGTGGCGCGAGACGGCCCCCTTCGACTCATCGGACCTTGAGCGTCTCATCGCCACGAGCGCACGGGTTCCCGGCGTGGGCCCCGCCACGCCGCTCGTCGCCGTGTCGCGTAGGGGGGTCGATCGGTCCGCGCGGAAGCTCCACCTCGGGTTCGGCCCGGCTGACCTCCTCGCGGCCTACCCGACGCGTTGACTGGGCGGGAGTGCGACCGACCAGGTGGCCGGTGGACCAATGCGGCGATACTTGACGATCGCGCGTTCTGCTGTATGTTGCACAGACACAGATAACGAGCAGTAGCGAGCAGCACATGGATTTCGAGCGGAAGGCGTTCTACTCGCCGGCGGAGGTCGGCGAGATCGTGGGTCAGCACCCCTCGACGATCCTGCGACATATCCACGAGGGACGGCTCCGTGCCGTGAAGCTCTCTGAGCGAACCTACCGCATCCCGCTCGGCGCTCTTGTCGCATGGCTTCAACCCGAGGTGGTCCCGAGCGTGCGCCGCGTCAGCGCATCCGATGCAGAGATCGACGCCATCAGCGCCCAGATGACGGCGGAGACCGAGGGGCGCGAGGTCGTCTCCGCGTGAGCGGCGACCTCACCCTGCAACAACTCCATCAATGGCGGGCGACCCTCGAGGCGAAGTTCGCCGTCGACGGTGATCTCACCGTCAAGACGAATCCCCGCCGCACCGGCTATCACGAGTTCGAGATCCTCGTTCCCGGCTACGGCCTGCCACTGCAGGCGAAGATCGTCCATCGGGAGTTCTACAGCCGGTCTGGCGATCGCTGGCATCTCGCCCGATACACCTACCACCTCGCCGAGTACGCGCGTGGCGGTAAGTTCGGGTATCACTGGCACCCGCTCGCCGGAGCGCATCGTGGCCGGGGAAGCATCTTCCACATCATCTGTGATCGTGCCGGTGCCGGTGCCAGGCGGCATTTCTGTGCGCACCAGATGGGCATCCTCGAAGCTCACGAGGCACTCATGCAGCGGGTCGCGAGTGATCATCCGATCGACTGCGCCGGCTTGTACCGACTGGACCGCTGATCTCGCTCCACGTGGTGCAACGGGTCTGGTGGCGGTTTGAACCGGCCCCTACGCGAAGAGGTCCACGACCGTGCGGAGGATCACACCCTCCGCCTGGGCACGAGCACGGAACTCGTCCGTGAACCCCTCGCGCGTGTAGAGGACGAGCTTCGTGCGAGCGGGGTCGTACCCAGGGACGTTGGCGACGGTGCGGCGGAGCTGTGCGAGGGCTGCGCCGTTCTCGGGCCCGTTGCTCCACTTGGCCTCGCCCGCGAGGACGAGCCGCTTCCCGTCGTAGCCGACCAGCTCGATCTCGCCTTCGCGTGTCCTGCGCGTGCCGGGATGCCGTTCGTCGGGGACCGGGCCCCACCAGGCGCCGATCATCGCGCGGGCCGGGAACTCCGGGTCCGAGCCCACCGAGCGGCGCGCGTGCTCGCGGACCGCATCCTCGAAAGCCGGCTTGGACACGAAGTGGTCGAGCCGGTCGCGGACACGCGCACGGAAGACCTGGACGGCGCGGCGGGCCTCGAGATCAGTGCGGTTCGCGCGCACGAACTCGAACCAGGCGCGCAGGTAGTGGTCGCCGAGCCTCCAGATCCCTCGTCGCGATGCTTCGGGGGAGCCAGTCGGGCTGAGATGCTCGACCATGTGGAGGCGGCCGAGCTGGTTGAGGTACTTGCTGACCGCCCGCGCCTCGATCCCCACCCGGTCGGCGATCTCTGACTGGCGGGTCGCGCCACCGGCCACCGCCGCGATGATCGAGAGATATGTCGCGGCATCCGCCCCGAGTTCCTCCTTGATCATCAGCTCGGCTTCCTCGTAGAGGACCGCGCCCTTGCGCAGGAGCCGGTTCGTGATGTTCCACTCGAGCGACCGGGCGGGGTCCCACTGCTCGAGGTAGTAGGGGACACCCCCGAGCAGCGCCCACGCCCGCAGCCGGTCCGCCGGGGACCAGTCGGGGAAGAACAGCCCGGCGTCGCGGTAGTCGAGCGGCGGGAGTTGCTCGCCCCATGTCCGGCGCCCATAGAGGGGGCCGTGGAGGACATGGCGTTCGTACAGCGTGATCTGGCTCCCTGCGAGCACGAGGAAGAGCGGGAGGTCTTCGCGCCGGATGTCCTCGATCGCGCCCTGGAGGAGGGATGGCAGGCGCGGGGTCGAAACCACGAGCCGCGGGAACTCGTCGAGGACGAGGAGCAACGGATGCCCGTCGCGCTTCGCGTCGCGAGCGAGCCGGAGGATCGTGGCGATCGCCGCGTCCCAGTTGCCGAGGGGCTGCGCGCGCAGCGCTGCGTCATCCCGGTAGGCCAGGAGCCGGTCCGTGAGCCGGGCGAGCTGCTCGGTCGCGGTCCCCTCGTCGGCCTGGAAGGTGATCGTGGGCTTGCCGGCCGCGAACTCGTCGAGCAGGCGCGTCTTGCCGACACGCCGTCGACCCCAAAGGAGCGCGAGCTGGAACCGCGACCCCCAAAGTTCCTCGAGCGCCTCGATCTCGTCCTCGCGATCGACGAAGGCGGTCATCGCCATGATCTCCCAACACCGGATACTACTGACGAGTAGTCTACTGGCGGGTAGTCTATGCCGCAGTAGCAGGAGGCGCAACTCCAGCGGTCTCTGAGCTCCGCTGAGGAAGCGACGTCCGTCCCGCGGGCCGGGGGACCCGGAACGTCGCCGCGCCCTGACCAAGTGAGCAACGGCGCTGGGACCTTGCCGGCAGTGCGGTGCGCCAGCGCAGCACTGCAAGGTTGAATGCAAGGTTGGGTCGAGTAGACTCCGCCCTGGACGAGACGTCTATTCGTCTCACAACCGCCGGGGACCCATACGATGACGCTTCTTCCGGGCCAGCGCGCGCCGGCGCGTTCGCGACCAGTTCTTGGTCGCCTTCATCGAGCCCGCCACCGTGGCCAGGCGCTCGTCGAATTCGCACTCATCGTCCCGGTCTTGTTCTTCCTGTTGGTCATCGCGATCGACTTCGGACGCCTGTTCTTCTCCTACATCCAGATCAACAACGCCGCTCGCGAAGGCGCGGCGTACGCGATGTACAAGCCAACCGACCTGGCAACGATCACCAGCCGCGCCGAGCAAGAGACGAATGCCCAGGGTCAGGCTGGCGAAAACGCAATCGCCGTTACGACCGCCTGTGCGGACCAGTCGGGAACCTCGATTGCGTGCTCTCTCGCGACTGGTGGCCCAGGGCCAGGGAACAGGATCGCGGTCAACGTGAGCGAGGCCTTCACGTTCCTTACCCCAATGATCAGCGGGTTATTCGGGGGCGACCTGCAAATGGATGCCTCGGCGACATCGGTCGTGACCGACTATGCGCCATCCAGTGGCGGCGTCCCGCCGGGCCCGTGCGCCCTGCCGGTCGCGAGCTTCACTGTCGTGATCACCTCCGGTTTGTCCGTTTTGGCAGACCCTTCCGCTTCGACCCCTGGTAGCGGCGTCTGCAGCATCTCGGGCTATAACTGGACGTGGGGCGACCCGAGCGACCCAGACAACGAGGAGCCCGGGGAGGCCACCAGCAAGGATCACACCTACCTGGCCGCCGGCACTTACACCATCGAGCTCGAGGTCACCAACCAGGCCGGGTCAGACTCGGCTGCCCAGCTTGTGACGGTCCCGGAGGCCCCTCCGCCGACGTGTACCGCGCCTACCGCGAACTTCACGTTCACGACCTCGGGCAACGGGTCGAACAAGACCTGGACGTACTCCGACACGACGACGGTGGCTGATCCGGTGAACTGCCCGATCACGGCGTGGCTCTGGACGTTCACCGATCAGGGCGGGCTCCAATCGAATGCCCAGTTCCCTGCGCCGGTCAAGTACGGCGGCAACCCGAACGCCCTGCACTCCGTGACCTTGACCGTCACCAACGATGGCGGCTCCGACACCATCACGAAGAGCACACCGTGATGGCGCGGACCAAAGGCTCAGGCGGACAGACCCTCGTTGAGTTCGCCCTTGTCTTGCCGCTCTTTCTGCTCCTGGTCTTCGGCCTGATCGACATGGGCCGACTTGTGTACATGAACAGCACGATCTCACAGGCCGCGCGGGAAGCTACTCGGGTCGCCGCCGTCGAAGCCTCGTGGATCGGGTCGACCCGCTCCGACTGCAATCAGACAGGCGGCCCAGTCTGTCCGGCCAATGTGGCTGCCTTCAGAGCCGACGTACTGGCCGCGGCGAATCGAATGATGGCGCCTTTCGGGTCGATCGCCGACGCGGATCTCTATACCAGTTGCACGACGACTCCACCCACCCCGGTCACGACAACAACCTGCAACTACCTGACGGACGTGGCGGCAGACCAGTTCGCCTCGGTCAGGACTGAACTCGTCTTCCGCCCGCTGACCCCGGTGATCAGTTCCTTCATTTCATCGATCACGACCTCGGGTTCGGCCACGATGGTCATCAACTAGGAGATCCGATGAAGACCATGTCTCGAACTTCTGGCAAGTCCCGCGGTCAGATGATTGTTCTATTCGCCCTGGTGCTGACGGTTCTGGTCCTCGTAGTCGGCCTTGTGGTCGACGGCGGGAACGCGCTCGCCCAGCGCCGAGCCTCTCAGAATGCGGCCGACTTTGCCGCGCTCGCCGGGGCACGGATTGTCGCCTTCAAGGTCAGCGGCGACACGGTCAACGGAACCGACGCGTATGTCCAGGGAGCGATCACCAGTGCCGTCGTCGCGAATGGCGGCACGTCGCCGACCTTCGGCCCCCCAAGCGGTCCCAGGTACATCGATAGCAACGGTGCCTTGCTCGGATATGTCGGCAGCGGGTCGATCCCGGCAACCGCATCTGGCGTCAAGGTAGGGTCAGAACGAAGCTGGAAGCCCTACTTCCTCGGAATCATCGGCGTTAGCAACTGGACGGCTTCGGCCGAGGCGACGGCGACTGGTGGCTTCTGCGTTGGTTGCGCGCCGCTTCCTGGCACGGTCTTCCCGGCTGGCATCTCCACGGCG
Organism: Candidatus Limnocylindrales bacterium; assembly: GCA_030647575.1. Taxonomy (GTDB): domain Bacteria; phylum Chloroflexota; class Limnocylindria; order Limnocylindrales; family CSP1-4; genus SPCO01. The sequence continues at coordinate 10,048 of JAUSJS010000171.1, forward strand.
TTCTTCCAGACATATCCGTTTTGTTCCGGCCCTGTCAGCACCGATCCTTCGGATCCCTGCTATCCGCAACACCTCACGCCAGGAAACCTGAACGTCCCAGGTGGCTTCGGGTGGCTGAAGTTTGGCTGTGACGGATACGGTCTCGGCCAGGACCCGCCGGCCAACATCGGCGGATGCCGCAACGACAAGCCCTTCCTTCAGGAGGAGATCGGGCCGCCATCCAAGAGCTACGGCTGCTGCACGGTCGTAGGCCTTCCCGGTAGCCTCGACCGGATCGGAAGCCTGCCCGGCAACAAGGCCAGCGCGGACTGCTCGTACTACATCGACAACCAGATCACAGTGACCATCCCGATCTGGGACACGGCCGGCGGCACGGGTCAGAACGGCTGGTATCACATCGTCGGTTTCGCCGGTTTCCAGATCACCGAGTGCTTCGGCGGCAAGGACATTGAGGGCGTTTGGCGGAGGGCGTTCTTCACCGGGCCGACGACCTCGACGCCGTCCACTCCGGGAGTGCCGGAACCACTCGGCGTGCAACTCGTCAGGTAGGTCCGATCCCGTCCGGACGAGCCATCCGCCAGAAACACGTCTTCCGCTCGCTCGTCAGCACATTCGCCCATCGCCGACTGACGCTCAGGAAACAGCGTCGAGGGGATGCGCTCGGCGACGTCCCGTCAGTCCTCTTTCGACCCGTGTCAAGCCGGGTCGCGCCTGCCTGTCACCGCGCTCGTTGACGACACTATACGCGAGGCAGATCGACGCCGGCCTGCGGGCAGGTGTGCGGCGCCCTGCGCCTGTGCGCTCGTATCCTGGGTGCATCGACGCGCCGGCGAAAGGTACTGTGCAAGGTAGGCCGGACATGATGCCCAAAGTTCTCATCGCCCAGCCAATCATTCGGAGACCTCGCATCAATGTTCGCCATGACACGGCTACACGCACGTCGACATGCTCGTGGTCAAAGCCTCGTCGAGTTGGCGCTTGTCCTTCCGGTTCTTTTGCTGATCGTCCTCGTGGCGATCGACTTCGGTCGGGCCTTCTCCGGATATATAACGCTGACGAATGCAACGCGCATCGGGGCGAACTACG
>JAUSJS010000178.1 GCA_030647575.1 Candidatus Limnocylindrales bacterium
TCGGAACGGCAGATCGCGTAGGTTTCGGCGTTCAGCTCCTGACCGTATGCCTCGAGGCGTGCTCCTGGGTTCAGCTCGCGGAGGTACTCCTGTGCGACCGACAGCATCCCGCCGGTGCCGCAGGCGGGATCGAGCAGCGTCCGCACGATGCCAGGGGTCCGCAGCGCGTCGTCGTCCTCGATGAACAGGAGGTCGACCATAAGTCGGATGACCTCGCGCGGCGTGAAATGCTCGCCCGCGGTCTCGTTCGAAAGCTCGTTGAATTTGCGGACTAGCTCTTCGTATAGATAGCCCATCTCCACGTTGGAGACCGTGTTGGGGTGGAGGTCCACCTCAACGACCCGTGAGAGGACGTGGTACAGCAGCTTCGCCCGGTCGAGCCGACCGATCTGGGCATCGAAGTCGAACTTCTCGATGACGTCGCGGGTTTCTTGGTCGAACCTTGCGATCCAGGCGCGCAGGTTGCCGGCGACTTGGGTCGGGTCAGCGAGGACGCCCTTGAGGCTGAGCGGCGACGTGTTGTAGGCCTGTGTTCCGGAGATCTGCTTCAGGACTCCATCGACGTTCTCGACGCTCATCGATTTGAGCGAGGCCAACTTCTTCAGAACGTCAGGCTTGGTTGGCTCGAGGACGCAGTCGAGCCGGCGGAGCAGCACCAGGGGCAGGACGACCTTCTGGTACTCAGCGGGCTTGTAGTCCCCACGCAGGAGATCGGCGATCGACCAGACAAGGCCGGCGTGGTTGTTGATCCTGGCTTCGACCGCCACTCGAACAGACCTCCCCTCGTCCTCGATCAGCGCCTACTCTAGCGGGCAGGCGGGCAGGCGGGCAGGCGGGCAGGCAGAAGCGCCGCGGGAGCCTACCCGTCACGGGGGGACCAACGCCATGCCGCTCGAGTTCGCCATCTTGAGGCTCGATGGTGGGGGCCGTCGGGCTTCTCGGCGGGTCAGGCCGTCGGTCAGTTGAAGACCCAGCCCTCGGCCTTGATGACGTCGAGCAGGCTCATCCACGAGACGCCCACCTGGTTGCACGCCTCGGGGATCTTTGGCCTGAGCGCGCGCCCCGTCGGGCGCTCCTGCGTGACCACTACCGTTCCCGTTGCGTGCGCGGTGGCGACGACGAACGGGTCAGCCATCGACTTCCCGGTACGAGCATCGACGAGCCTCGGCAGCGCGGCGAGGATGTCGGTGGCCGTTGTCTGGATCGCGGCTGTCAGCGGCAGGAACATGCCGGTCCGGGTCTTGCACCACGCCAGTAGGACGTCGTCCTTGCGCTCGATCTCGAGTCTGACCTCTTCGGAGCTCACGACCTCTCCCGCGTCGGCGAGCTCCTCGATCCTAGCCCAGAGACCGGGAAAGAAGGTGGGCGGGTAGAGAACGTTCCAGCCCTGGATCAGAGCACTGGAGTCCAGGCAGTACTTCACCGGTCTCCGCCGGTGAGGACGTTGCGGCTCTGGAGCAGCGCCTCGATCGCGGGCAGGTGCTTCACGCGCACGCCAAGAAGTTCCGAGACGTCGCTGAGCGTGATGGCATCCTCGTTGTAGGCGCCCAGGACGATGCGCGCGAACGGTTGGCCGACCGTGCGAATCGCCCCCCTCGGCGGCGCGAGGAACCCGCCCTCCTCGCCCTCGTCCTCCTGTATCTGGCGTTCCTGGAGTTCAGCGCGCTTCTGCCGGTAGAAGGCATCGGAGGTCTTCCTGAGGATCAGCAGGCGACGAAGGACCACCTCCCGGCTGACCCAAAAGTGGCGGCCGAGATCTGCCAGATCGACGTCCGTCCATGTGCTGGTTGCCGTGGCCGCCCTCACACGTAAGTCGGCCAGCAACGCATCGGCTGGCACGAGCGACGCACCCGCGAACCTGTTGCAGAAGACCTCTACCCGCGTGTCTGGCGAGTCTGGGTCGCGCTCGTGCAGGTCGGATATGCCGCCAAGCCTGAGGACGACGTGGCCGAGCTCGTGGATGAGGCTGAAGATCCGTGGACGAGGCTTGTCGCCCCCATTGATCGCGACGATCGGGAAACGGTCCTCCGCGACCGAGAACGCTCGCGCCTCCTCAATTGGCACGCGCGAAAAATGGAAGACCAGAACTCCGTGCGTCTCGATGGCTGACTTCCATGCGTTCAGCGCGTCGTACTCGTTACCCCAGCTTCGTTGCGTCGCGAGAGCGATTCCGAGCATCTCCCGCACGCGACCAGCAACCGCCTCAGGATTCTCGTCGACGGAGCCGATGCCGAGGAGGTCGGTCCTGCCCTCGTCAGGGTCAGATAGCTCGATCGCCGTGGACCGTCGGTACTCGGCGGCGCGGATCGCCTCGACCAAACGCGGGGACGCCACGGCGACGGGCGTGTCCGGCAGCCGCCGGAAGTCGTGCGGGATGGTGAAGTCGCGGGGTGGGGCGGGCAGGAAGAGGGCTGCCAGCGGCCGCTTGTAGACTGCGGCAAGCCGGCGCGCCTGCGGGATCGACGGGTGCCCCGTTCCGGCCTCCCAGTCCCGGAGCCGATCCGGCTTGACCCCGGCACGTTTAGCCGCGGACTCCACATCGATGTTCATCGAGGTGCGCGCCCACTCGAGAAGCGAGGGGGTCACGAGTGCTGGTTCGGCGGCCATGGGTGCCATTCTGCCTTGCTCCGGTTCTCGCCGCGGGACGCCCTGGAGTACAGGGGGGCACTCCTCGAACTTTGGCGCCGAGCGAGCCGAAAGGGAGGCCCACTACCCAGCATGGTGTCGGACCCGCATCGAACTGATGCTGTCACGCGACCGTGACAGGTTGTTCGTCACGACGACTGGACCCTTGGCGAGTCCGTTTCAGGCCGATCGCCCGCGACACGCTCACCGCGACGCGACCGACGTGAGCACCGTTCTATATGGTTGCTTCGTCCAACTTGGCGCCCAAATGGTTGGCGGTTCACAGAGTCGAATTGCGGTCGTTCGGTGTCACACAGCCTCGAGTGAGCTTGACTCGTATGTGTATGCTTGTGTCCGTGTCGTGTTCATGCTAATGGTCATCCCAACGTGTCGCCGGAGTCCAAGTCATGAGCTCGCACCCGCGCCTGATCGCCGCACCCGACCAGTCGTAACGGAGATTCCATGTCCGGAGCCGTCGCCCTTCGCCTCGACTCGATCCAGCATAAGGCCAGCATCTCGGCCAGCGAGGTTGCCGATCTCCTCGGGACCACGTCGCAAACGGTGTCCCGGTGGCGTCGGAACCGGGTTCAGCCGGAGCAAGATCGACTTCGCCTCCTGCTCGATCTCGACTGGCTCGCTTCGCAACTAGCCGACTTCTACGCGCCCGACGAGGCTCGCCTCTGGTTGTTCGCGCGCCATCCCCTGCTCGATGGTGACCGGCCGTTCGACCGCATCAGGAGTGGGCGGATGGACGACGTGCTGGCCCTCATCGACCAGCTTCGGTCCGGCGCTGTGGTGTAACGCACGGAGGTGGTCTTCCAGCCAGACCCCCGCATCGCCGAGACGCTCGCGCGGCTGCCCGAGGGGCAATACGAGGGCGATGTCTGGAAGCACACCCTGCCCGGCCAACCGCCAACGACGGCCAACACCCGTGGGGCTCGATGGAATCCTCCGGAAGCGCCGGCCGTCTATGTCGCGATGGAGCGGGGGACGGCCCTTGCCGAAGGGCAGTACCTGGTTGGTCTGCAGCCGCAACCGATCAGGGGGATCCGGCATATCCACCGGGGGACGGTCAGGCTCTCGCGGGTCCTCGACCTACGAGACAAGGCGACTCTCCAGGCGCTCGGGCTGTCCGATGCGGAGCTTCGCTCCTACGACCACACCGCGTGCCAGCGTGTGGGTGGAACCGCAGAGTGGCTTGGCATCGAAGCCCTGATCGTTCCTTCCGCACGTCACGACGGCGCGAACCTCGTGATCTTCGAGCGGCGAAGCGGGGCCGACTTCGAACTGAGAGTGATCGAGTCGGAGGCATTGGACGATCTCGACACCCGCGAGTGAGAGGCGGCTCCGCTGCTCTGAGCTACTGGTCGGGCTTGACATCGAGCGAACGCGGGGTATCGTTATGTACCGACATGTGTCACCACACAGACGCGTCCAAGGCGCGCGATGAGGCACGACCCGATGACGATGGAACTGAGCCGACCCGATGTGCGAGGGCTTCGCGCGGCCCTCGGCTTCTCCCAGGAGTCGATCGCTCGCGTCCTCGAAGTGAGCACGCGCACCATCGAACGGTGGGAGGGTGGTGCCGAGACGGAGAACGCGGAGGCGCTGCGTCGGCTCGACGAACTGAGCGAGATCGTTCGACTTGGCCAAGAGATCTACGGGGACGACCTGGCCCGCTTCATGACGACGCCGCGACGCAGCATCAATTACCGAACCCCCGCGGCCGCCCTGGTGCGAGGCGACCTTGACGATGTGCTCGGGATCCTCGCCCAGGCTCACGAAGGCCAGTGGGGCTGATCGTCGGGGATGGCCCTGGATTCGCTTCTCCACCCTTGGAGGGGCGTTGCCCTCCGCCACATCCCGTCCGGCTCCTCGACTGGGATCCTCGATGACACCTACGCAGGCTACTCGAAGCTGAATCGCTGGAACGAAGCGGGGACGCCGACGTTCTACTTCGCCTGCGACATCGCGGTCGTCCTCGCGGAGTACGGCCGGCACATCGACGAGGAGTTGCCGGGCGGTGAACCCGAGCGTCTTTCCCGCGCTGTGTGGAAAGTGCCGATCGCGCTCGACCGGCTGATCGACCTTCGCGACCCCGCGGCTGTCAATGCGATCGGCCTGCCTCCCCTCAACGACTGGATCGGCGACCGCGACCGAACACATGCCACGGTACGCTTCCTTCGACACCACGTCGACGTCCAGGGCCTGCTCGTGCCATCCATGGGGTTCCTCGACGACCATCGCAAGTGGAACGTCGTGGTGTACCTCGATCGGATTGACCCGAGGGTGGCATTCAGCACGCCGGAGTTCGTGCGGCACATGGTGCTCGAGGCCATCGGCGGCGACTGACGTTGCCGTATCGATCTCGTGTGGCTAGTCTCTGAACCGTGCCGAGGCCTCTTCTCCCGGCGGTCGACGCCGCCGGGCAACTGCGCGAGGTGGGCTTCGCACTCCTGCTCCGCCACCATCGTGCGGTCGAAGTCACTGAGCTCGCCGAGGCGACCGGCCTCCGAGCCGTTAGAACGGACGCGATGGCGCGGATGACGTCCTCGACCGCCTGCCGCAGGGACGCTGGCGCGGGCGTCCCGTATCGCTTGACCCCACCCTTCCAGCAGGCGGAAGCATCGACCGACGCTGGGGCGTCCGGATGAACGTCTCGATCGACGAGCTCGCTGCTGTCGGCTCGACGTGATCGGCCCCTTGGATCCGGGGCCCGCGTAGCCGCCGGTCACTGGATGCGGTCGACGGGCCCGCCGCGTGCCGGCCGTCCAACCGCCACGCGCCGCTCGTTGTCGCGCACCCGCGGCTCGTAATGGGTGAAGAACACCTTGCCGACGAGGTCGCGCCGGCTGCGCACGCCCGTCTTCTCGAAGACGCTCTTCAGATGCTGCTGCACGGTCTGGGCCGAGATCGCGAGGGTCTCGGAGATCTGCGCCGTCGAGCCGCCCTGGAGGACGAGCCGAGTCACATCCTGCTCGCGGACGGTCAGCCCATAGGCGGCCATGAGCAGGGGTGAGATACGCGCCGGGTGGGCAGGCTCGATGATGACCGCCGACCGCCGTGCGCCGTCCGATACCAGCGACGCGCCGTGGAGCACGATCCAGCGTCCGGTGCGCGCCAGTACGCGCGCGACAGCGACCTCCCCCGGTGCATGGCTGCCCTCGGCCGTCCGCAAGGCCTGGCCGGCGACCGCGTACACGGCCGACGGAAGTTCGCCCCGGTTCGGATCGCCGTCCGGGAGCTCCGAGAGCCAGCGCTCCACGCCCGGGGTCATCGACTCCACGCTCCAGTCGTCGCGCAGGACGATCAGCCCCGGCACGTCCGGTCCCTCGGGATCCGTGGCCTCGCCGAGAAGGAGCCCGCGGCGGGCTCCTTCGGCGAGCGACGGCGCGACGGCCTGCATGAACTCCTGATCATCGGCGTCGAAGAGCGGCCGGCCCGGCTCCCGATACAGCCCGACGGCGCCCCAGACCTCGCCCGACCGGCTGCGGAGGCCGGCGATCATCTCCTGGTCGGCTCCATAGGGCACCATGTCCCGCCCGTAGCGGGCACTGCGGCCCGGGTCGCCGCCGGTCGCCTCGTGGAGCGTGGCGACGCCGCGTTCGGAGCGAGCGATGTCCGTCATCTTGTTGAAGTCGTCCTCGAAGTACTCCTGAGCGAGCCATGCCTGAGGGATCTCGGGCAGCCCTTCCTGGAAGTGGCTGGTGACGAGAAGCGAGGCCGGGTCGACCGTGAACCAGCACGGCGCCATGTAGTACGGCACCGCCGGGGCGAGCGCTTCCGAGCACGCGCGCCAGAACGTCACCAGGTCGAGGCCCTGCTCGGAGAGCCGCGCGATGCGCTCGCGCGCACGGTCCTTGGCGTACCAGCCCATCGGCGGATGGTACGCCGCCGCGCGGGCTCCGCGACTACCACCTTTCTGGCATGGGCGAGCGCACCTTTCGGTCGTAGCGTTGTGTCATGACACGTGGAGCGCGAACGCCCGAAGAGCTCGAAACGCTGCTCGAGGACACCTTCATCGTGCGCGACAGCTCGGCGCTCGCCCTGCTGTTCGAAGACGCCGCGGTGCTTGCCGCCGGAAGCGGTATTCCCGAGGCGCGCGGCCGAGACGAGATCGCGGGCGCGGCCACCGCGATGTGGGAGCGCGAGCGCACCTACGTCGCGGATCCGCGGCGAGTGCTGCAGGCCGGCGACACGGTCCTCAGCTTCGGACGCGGGATCAACGTTCTGCGACGGGGGCCTGATCGTGCCTGGCGGTACGCGATCGCGGTGATCGACCCGGAAGAGCTGGAAATGACGGAGGAACGGTGATGGACGAGAGAACGATGACCATGGCGCCGCGCGTGCTGGGACCGAAGGATGGGGAAGTCTCGGGAGACCCGAGCTTGCGAACAGATCGGTTCATGATCGACGGCAAGGACTCTGGCGGCGGCTTCTCGCTCGTCGAACATACGCTCGCACCCCATGTCCTGGCCGCCCCGCTGCACCACCATACGCGCGAGGACGAGTACAGCTTCGTGCTCGAGGGCCGATTGGGGGCGCTGTTGGGCGAAGAAGAGGTCTTCGCCGGACCCGGCGACCTGGTTTTCAAGCCGCGCGGGCAGTGGCACACGTTCTGGAACCCGGGCGACACGCTGACACGCATCCTCGAGATCATCTCGCCGGCCGGCCTGGAGGAGCTCTTCCGCGAGCTCGGCGCCCCAGGCGGCGAGTACGATCCGTCAACGCTCCCGGCGCTCGCGGCGCGCTACGGCGCCCAGGTCGACTTCGAGCGCACGCTCCCGATCGTGGAGCGCCACGGCCTGAAGTTCTAGGGCGGTCGGCCGACGGCGAAGAGCTTCGTAAGCTCGACCTGGCCCGGCTCCCGGCTCGCCGACGGCCCGACCGACCCTCCGGCGGACGGGCCGGCCGATACCCGAGCGGTTGGTGGCCGAGTTGGGCCCGGCGGCGTCGTCGATCGGCTGCCGAGCGGTCCCCCGACAGTGCCGCGAGCGGTCGGGCGCGTAGTCACGGCCGGAGTAACGCCGATCCGCTGACCGTCCGGCGATCAGATCTCCGCGGCGGCCGCGGCGATGACGTCGATCGCCTGGCGTCCCGTGGCATCGGTCGTCCGATGGCTCATGAAGCAGGCGCGCAGCCACGTCGTCTCCGGCTCGCCGCCGCGACGCAGCGACGTGCTCGACACGAAGACCGCGCCCGACTCGTTGATCGCCGATTCGAGTCGCTGGTTGACCTCGTTCGGCCGATCGCGGAGGCGGAACGTCACCGTCGAGAGCGCCGGTTGCCACGGCAGCTCGAAGCGCGGGTCCTGGCGCAACGCCTCGTCGAGCTGGAGCGCCAGGCGGCGGCAGTTGTCGAGGGCATTGATGAACGC
>JAUSJS010000180.1 GCA_030647575.1 Candidatus Limnocylindrales bacterium
CGCTCCCCTAGCCCGTCGAGCCTGACGTACGCGTCGGGCGTCATCTCTCGCAGCGTCGCAAGCCCGGCCGCCGCAGCGACCGGATTGCCATTGAACGTCCCGCCATGACTGACGGCACCGGCTCGTCGAGCGTCGAAGATATCCATGACGTCCGCCCGACCCCCGAACGCGGCGAGCGGGTAGCCACCGCCAATGATCTTGCCGAGGGTGGTCAGGTCGGGGCGCACCCCGAAGCGCTGCTGGGCGCCGCCGGGCGCGACCCGGAACGAGATGATTTCGTCGAAGATGAGGAGCGCGCCGTGACGCTCGGTGAACGACCGGAGGAAAGCCAGGAATTCGGCCCCAGCCGCACGGACGCCGCCGGCACCCTGGACCGGCTCGATGATGATCGCGGCGAGGTCGCGCTCACGGCCGCGCAGCACGCGCTCGACGCGGTCCGGATCGCCCCACGGCAGCTCGGTGATCAGCCCTGACATCACCTCAGGCACGCCGGTCGTGCCGGTCATCACGCCATCGTGGGTGCCGTGGTACGAGTGCTCGAACCTGGCGATCAGCGGTCGCCGCGTGAACGCGCGGGCCGCCCGGATCGCGAACATCGTCGCCTCGGTGCCGGAGCTCGTGAAGCGCAGCCGCTCGATCGACGGAACCCGCCGGCGAATCTCCTCGGCCAGGTCGATCTCGGTCTCGGTCGGCGCCGCGAAAGCCGACCCGCGCCTGACCTGCGCTTCAACAGCCGCGACGACGGCTGGATGCGCGTGTCCCAGGATCAGCGACGTGTAGTTGCCGAGGAAGTCGCGGTAGACGTTGCCGTCGACGTCGGTAACTCGCAGGCCCTCGCCGGACTCGATATAGGGCGGGTACGGCGCGGTGTAGACCGTCGTTCGGGTGGACCCACCCGGCAGCGAGGCCGTCGCCCGCTCGAACAGCTCGCGCGAGCGCGGCGTGCGCGCGAGGTAGTCATCGATCAGCGCCATCGCGTCAGTGTGCACCACCCCGGGGTGACCTGATCAGCCGGGTGGCGGTTCCGAGACCGTTCATCGCGATGACGTCCAGACCACCTCACCATCGTGCCATTCCGGGTCCTCGGCGAGGAGCTCGCGCATCTCCCGGTAGGGCCGATCCTGGGCGGGACTCTCCGCGTTCTTTCGATAGGTATCCCGGTCCTCGAACATGACCACGAGGTCGTACTCCGTCTCGTCCGCGTCCATCCGGTAGACGTGCGTTCCGACGAAGCCCGGCACCGCCAGGTCGTCGTAGGCTCAAGCGTCCGAGGGCAACTCCTCAGGATCGCGTCGCCCTCAGCCTAACGCCGGCAATCGTTCGGGATCAGGCGGAACGCGGGTTGGTGACGGACCTGGCCAAACTCTTGCTCAGGCCAAGGCGGCGGCTCAGGCGAACGCCACCGTTCGGGCGCCGTTGACAATCTCCTCGACGACCCGAGCGGCACCGACGATGGTGGCGCCGTCGGCGAGGTGGTCCTCACCGATGCCGCGCGGCTTGGTGCACGCTCCGCATAGCCAGACATGGCCGCCGTTGGCCACGAACTCGCGGTAGAGATCGGCCAGGGCGGGAAGCCCCGGGGAGGCGATGCCGGTCGTTCCTCCATCGGTGCCGAGCCAGACCGCGTCGACCGTGCACAGCACCACCGAGTCCTGGCCGGCTGTCGCGGCGATGTTGGCGGCGACAAAGGGCAGCGTGGCGCGCTCTGCGTCTTCCTTGCCGTGGGTGCAGTTGAAGATCAGCTTCTCGGTCATCGTCTTCGCTCCACTGTCATTTCCAGATGCCCGTCGTCCTGCGTCTCGACCGATACCACCCGGTTGCCGAGCAGCCTCGCCAACGAGGGGAGGTCCTCCCTCGCCGCTGGGTCGCGGGCGACAACGACGAGTGAGTCGCCCACCGGGATCTGACCGATGCGAGCCCGGAAGGCGCCCGCCAGACACGAATAGGGTGACGTTGATCCCACCGCGGATCATCGCCTCCGAGAACCTCGCAAAGCACGGCGTGAGTTTCAGGGACGCGGCGACGTCGTTCGCCGACGCGCGCGCCGGTCGTCCCGGATCGAGATCACCCTGGCTCGGAGGAGCGATGGCACCAGCTGGCCGTCTCGGCCGCTGGCCAACTCCTGCTCACCGGGTACACTCACCGCGACTCGCGCATCCGGATCATCTCCGCAAGGCCCGCGACTCGGCGGGAACGACATGAGCACTTCCAAGGTCAACGTCGACGACGACGTTCATCCCTGAGCTCGACTTCAGTCGAGCGATCCCGAGTCCCTTGCGTGACCTGGCCCGAAAGGGCATGCGCCTTCATATCGTGACGGACGGTGCGGAGCTCCCCACCTATCCCGTCATCGCCCGCCGGCATGGTCGCTCATGGTGGATCGAGATCGATGAAATCGACGGATCCAGAAGAGGATGTCGAGCTGGGGGAGCACGTTGAGGCCCGCGTGCGTGGCGCCGCTGTTGGCGCTGTCGTCGCCGTCCGGGTGCGGATTTCACGGGTTTTGGCCACCCTGTTTCACGGGTAATGGCCACCCCGTTTCGCACGGAAATGGCCACCCTGTTTCACGGGTAATGGCCACCCCCTCGTGAGGTCATCGGCAGCGCCGATGTGAGGCGCCCCGGACCCGTCACGCTCGCCTGGAATGCGTCCACACCGCCCCAGGAGAGATGCCGGTGCCCCGTCCCCGTGCT
>JAUSJS010000193.1 GCA_030647575.1 Candidatus Limnocylindrales bacterium
AGGTAGATGAACACGACCTCGATGTCGAAGGCAACGAAGAGCAGGGCATAGATATAGAACGAGAGGCCAAACCGGCCGTGCGTGTCGCCGTAGGTGTCGATCCCCGACTCGTAGGGCAGGCCCTTGTGCTCGTCCCCGCGATTGCGATGGGAGATCAGCCAGGCGGCCCCGATCGTCACGAACACGAACGAGACGCCCGCGAATGCGAACCCCACGATGTACCAGATACCGGCCAATCGAACTCCCTTCGAGCGACGCATCCGCTCGGGCGCCCACCGGCTCTAGGGAACCTGGCGAGCACCGAGACACCCTCCGAGCGTGTCTCCCCGCGGGCATTCTAGCAGTGGGAGTTTGGTCGGGCGCCGAGCCGGAAGGCCCCCCGGAGCGCCAGGGAGTGGCCCGCGCCGAGCGCGCGTGCAGGTCCGCGCGCCACTCCCTGCCAGGTCGTGCCCGACCGCGCTGAAGCGTGACGCGACGCCCGGATGGGCGGCAATAGGTCGTTGGCCGTAGTCCGGTCCGGTTCGCGCAGGTCCGCTGCGGTCCGCGGCGGGTGGCCTGTCGTTCAGCGGGCCCCGAGCCGGTAGGCGAACCCGGCGAGCGGCGGCCCGTCCGCCCAGTCCCGCGCGAACCCCATCACCCGAAAACGGCCCATGGCCCCCGGATCGAGCAGGCGCATGACTGCCGAGCGGACGGCCAGGTAAACCTCCAGCGTGGTGGCCGGATCGGCCTGGATCGCCTGGAGCAGCTCCTGGGTGCCGAGGCCGACCAGGAATTCCGCCTGGGTCGTGGTCCCGAGATGGACGAGGCCGGCGGCCGCGGCGGCGCGTTCGACGGCAGTGACGTCGACGTGCGCCGTCAGGTCCTGACGACCGATGTGACGGTACGGATCGTCGTGGACGCGCTGGCGCAGGTAGGCCCGCAGGGTCCCGTCCCGGCGCCGGACCGGATCGTAGAGCTCCGGCGCCGGATAGCCGTAGTCGATCAGCAGGAGGAGGCCGCGCTCCATGCCGGTCGCCGCGTGCGCGATCCACGGTTCGAGGTCCAGGCAGATCTCGGCGCGCTGGCCGTCGGCCAGGGCGATCCCTTCATCGGCCAGGCGGGCGGCCAGGGCGGGCGTCGTCGGCGCTGCCTCCACGTCAGTGAACCGGCCGTCGCGTGAGCCGACGAGGATCTCGAGCAGCCGCCCGTCGCGGACGACGACGCGATGGGTCGGCAGGGCATCGAGGACCTCGTTGCCGAGGATGGCGCCGACGATCGTCTGCCCGCTCGAGCCCGGATCGAACATGAAATCCGAACGCCCGAGGGCGCCGAGCCGCTCGGCAAGGGTCTGGAGGCGCCGCGGTTCGACCTCGATGGGGTCGTAGCGGATGACGCGGGCCAGGCCCGACCCATCGAGCTCGAGACGCTCGAGGATGGCCAGGGCAAGCGTGCCGGTGCCCGCGCCGTACTCGCGCAGAACGAACGGATCCGGCCGCCCGAGGTGTTCCCAGACCTCCTCAAGCCCTCGCGCCAATGCAGCCCCGAAGATCGGGTGGGTTTCCGGCGCCGTCAGGAAGTCGCCGTCGTGCCCGGGTCGGGCCGCTGCGGCGCGGTAATAGCCACCGGCCGGGTCGTAGAGCGCCAGCTCCATGAAGCGGGCGAAGGCGATCGGGCCAGCTCGGCCGATCTCGTCCTCGATGCGGGCGACGAGGGCGTCGTCCTGTCCGACGGCGTCGAGGTCGGGCCCGGCGTCTCGGCGGAGGCCCGGGGTCAGCTCCACGGCGGGTGCCGGACCGAGCCGCGTTCCAGCAGCAGCCTGGCACCCGGCCCGACGAGCGAGTGGCCACCGAGCAGGAACGGGATCGGGGCGCCGCTCGCGGCCGCCGTCAGCTCGCGCAGCCATGGATCGCGGATCCGTTCCGGGAGCAGCAGATCGGACGAAAACCGGTCCTCCGGGGTTGGCCAGGCCGTCTCGTCCGCTCCCAGCCGGTGGGTGAGCAGGACCCGCGTATCGACGATCGCCGCGTCACCGAACCGGGCGAGCAGCTGACCCAGGGCTCCGGGCCCGTCACGTTCGAGGAGCGCCCCGAGCAGGGAGGCCGGCGGCCGCAGCCCGGTCGTGGCCTTCGCCTCGGCCCCATGCTCCTGGGCGAGCCGCGAGGCCGCGCGAAGACCGCGCTCCTCGACGATCGCCCGGATTCGCGCCGGAATGCCGCGTTCCAGCCAGACCAGCGTCCGCACCGACACGCGACCGGCGACGATCAGCTCGGCCCGCCGATCCGCGGCGACCGACTGGACGGCGGCCAGGCGTGCGTGGAGCGGCTCCAGGTCCACGCCGGCCGCTGCTCCTTGCCGACCGAGAATCACCAGCTCGAGCGGCCCGTCGATATCCAACGCCAGGCGCCACCGTCGGCGCAGGTCTTTGAGCGCATAGCCGGCGACCTCCGCCAGCCAGCGCGGTAGCGCGTTGTCGCCGGGCAGATCCGGCACGTCGGCCAGCGCGTCGGCGCAGGCGATCGCCACGACATCGGCGGAGAAGCGGTTGTTGGCAAGCGCCTCGCGGCCCTCGACCCCGGCGGCCATGACCAGATCGCGGTACTCGCGCTCGGTGGCCAGCGGGATGGCACCCGATCCCAGGATCACGAGTCCGGCTGGGTGGTCGGCTCGCACGATGTCCCGGAGCCTCGCCCCGAACGGTGTATCGTCGGGCGGCCCGCTGAGGATCGCGGCATCGGCCGCGCCGGCCTCCAGGAAGGCGACCCGGTGGCGCTCGGCGAGTTCCGACCTGGCAGTCGACACCCAGCCTTCGATCGGACCGGCAGCTGGACCCGGATCCGGATGCAGGATGCGAACGGTGACCGGGCGGGTGGCCATCAGGGATCGAGTCTAGCCGCCGTCGGGATGAGGAGCCGTGACCGAACGTCGAGTCCGCGCGTACGTCGGCCTGGGAGCGAACGTCGGTGAGGCGAGCGCTACCCTGGCCTCCGCGGTGAGGTCGCTGGCTGGACTTCCTGGCGCGCGTCTCCGCGGCGTCTCGCGCCTCTACGCGACCGAACCCGTCGGCGTGACGGACCAGCCGGAGTTCCGCAACGCCGTCGTCGCCCTCGATGTCCCGGTCGGGCCCGATGCGGCAACCGGCGCGCTCAGCCTCATGAGCTTGCTCAAGGGCCTCGAGCGCGCCTTCGGGCGTCGTCGCCGGCGCCGCTGGGG
>JAUSJS010000199.1 GCA_030647575.1 Candidatus Limnocylindrales bacterium
CGCTTCAGCTCCTCCATCCGCTCCGGCGTTCGGGCCACCTCGATACCGCCGCTCTGGGTGAACACCCCGAACTCCTTGTACTGGCGGACGCTCTCGAGGGTGAACGCGGTCATCTCTTTCGAGTGGTCGGTCAGGAAGATGAAATTCGAGGCGTGGCCGGTCGAGCCGCCGGGGTTCGGGAGCGTCCCCTTGTCAACCAGGACGATGTCCCGCCAGCCGGCCAGGGCGAGGTGGTACGCGAGGCTGTTGCCCACGATGCCGGCGCCGATGACGACGACCTTCGCCCGATCCGGAAGCGCGCTCATCCCGGCCTCCTCCTCCATGTGACGGGGCCCCGCGTGGGGCGTGCCGCGGAATGGTAGCGCGCAGCCGATCTGCCCGGGAGCTGCGGGCTGGAACGGCGCCTTGACGTGGACCTTGGCGCGAACCATCCTCAGCGCGATCCAGCATCTCGCCCGAGGCGTTTCGTGCCCAGCCTCTTCATCGACGGCCAGTGGGTCGCCTGCGCCAGCGGTCTGGACGAGTACCGTGAGATCAAACATATCTGGCACAACGTGGCGCCAGGCCCCACTGGCTGGTTCGGAGGGTAGGCTGGGCTTGACGGCAACGACGGATCCGGCGGCCGTGGCGGCCACGGACACCGAATCGCGGCTGGACGCCAGGCCCCGCCGCGGCGGCGGCACGGGAACGCCGACGCTCGGCGTCAACCACCTCTGGAAGGTTTTCGGGCCGGCCGAACACAAGCTCATCGGGACGCCCGACGTTGACCTCGCGCGCGACGAGCTACGGCGCAAGACGGGTTCGATGATCGCGATCCGGGACGTCAGCTTCCAGGTCTGGCCCGGCGAGGTCTTCGTGGTCATGGGCCTGTCCGGGAGCGGCAAGTCGACGCTGGTCCGGTGCATCACGCGGCTCATCGAGCCGACCGCGGGCGAGGTCCTGCTCGACGGCGATGACATCCGCAAGGCCAATGCCGAGAAGCTGCGCGAACTGCGACGACGACGCTTCAGCATGGTCTTCCAGCACTTCGGCCTGTTGCCCCATCGTCGCGTGCTGGACAACGTGGCCTACCCCCTCGAGATCCGCGGTGAGGAGAAGGCGGCGCGCTATAAGCGGGCGCACGAGATGATCGAGCTGGTTGGGCTGAAGGGGCACGCCGACAGCTATCCAGACCAGCTCTCGGGCGGCATGCAGCAGCGGGTCGGCCTGGCCAGGGCGCTGGCGGTCGATCCCGAGGTCATGCTGTTCGATGAGCCGTTCAGCGCGCTCGATCCGCTGATCCGGCGCGATATGCAGAACGAGGTCATGCGGCTCCACCGCGAGGTCGGCAAGACGATGGTCTTCATCACCCACGATCTGGCCGAGGCGCTCCGCCTGGGCGACCACATCGTGATCATGCGCGACGGGAAAGTGGTTCAGTCTGGCCGACCCGAAGAGCTGGTCGGCGCTCCGGCGGACGATTACGTGGCCGACTTCGTCCGTGACGTCCCGAAGGCGAATGTCCTGACGCTGCGTTGGGTCATGCGCCCGGTCATGCCCGATGACGCGCTCGACGGGCCGGAGTTCCCGGCCACGACCATCATTCGGAGGTCGCTCCACGCCGCCATCGAGACCGACAAACCGTTGCGGGTCGTGGAGGACGGCCGACTCATCGGGGTGGTCGACCGATGGCACATCCTCGCGGCCATTGCCGGAGGCGAGCGAGAGGCATGACCGCGATCACCGCGCCGGCGGCGTCGGGTCTCGACCCGCGGACGGCGCGCCGCCTCGTCTACCTCGCGATGGCGGCGGCGGCGGCCGTCCTGTACCTCGTGCTGGCCGGCCAGTCGACCTTGCCGCACGACGAGGAGTACCCGCTGTTCGGGTCGCTCAATGGGGTGAAGGCGTGGGTCGACGAGCACCGCAACTCGATCCTCGTCTTCTCGCTGATCCGCGAGGGCGTCGGCGGACTCGTCGGCTTCTTCGAGAACGTCATCGCGGCGCTCGGCTGGCCGGGCGTTCTCGCGGCGACTGGAGCCCTCGGCGCGATCTTCGGCGGATGGCGGCTGGCCGTCATGACGATGCTCGGCATGGCGGCGATCGGGCTGCTGGGCCTGTGGACCTCGGGCATGGACACGCTCGCCCAGATGCTGGCCGCCGTCGTCATCGCGCTCCTGATCGGGATCCCACTCGGGATCATCGGCGGTCGCTCGAAGCGGTTCGCGGCCGTGGTGACGCCGATCCTCGATGTCATGCAGATCATGCCGACCTTCGCCTACCTCGCCCCGCTCACCCTGCTGTTCAGCATCGGAGTCTCTACGGCCGCCATCGCCACGCTCATCTACGCGATCCCGCCGGCCATCCGAATCACCGCCCTCGGGATCCGGGCCGTTCCCGACGCATCGGTCGAGGCCGCGCAGTCGCTCGGGTCGACCCGCTGGCAGGTCCTGCGCAAGGTTCAGCTCCCCCTCGCTCGGCGAACCATCGGCATCGGCGTCAACCAGACGATCATGATGGCCCTCTCGATGGTCGTGATCACCGCGGTCATCGGGGCACCGGGGCTGGGCGCCGACGTCCTCCGCGCCCTCCAGCAGGTGAATGTCGGTCTGGCGTTCCAGGCCGGCCTCGCCATCGTCATCCTGGCCATCGTCCTCGATCGCCTGACGGACCGCGCCGGTGAATGGATGGACCCACGGTTCCGCAAGACGGACGCCAACAAGGCGCGGCGGCGACTGCTCTACCTGGCGGCGCTCGGCACGGTCGTGGCGGCCACCCTGCTCGCCCGTGGGCTGCCGGATCCGGCCGAGTTCCCGGAAGCCGTGAAGCTCTCGTTGGTGGCCCCGGTCAATGACGTGATCAAGTGGATCACGACCAACTTCGGCGAAGGTACGGCGTCGATCAAAGATGCCTTCAGCGTGGTCCTGCTGAACCCGCTCGAGGGGGTCCTGACGAGCGCCCCCTGGTGGCTGGTCATCGGCGTCGTGCTGGCCCTGGCGTGGTTGATCTCCGGCGTCCGGGCCTCGGTCGTGGCCGGCGTCTGCCTGGTCCTCGTCGTCCTGCTGGGCCTCTGGGAGCACGGCATGCAGACGCTCGCCAGCGTCCTGATCGCCACCGCGCTGACGCTGATCCTCGGGGGGATCCTGGGCATCCTGTCGGCCCGGCACGATCGCTTCCGGACGATCCTGCGGCCCATTCTCGACGCCGCCCAGACGATGCCCGCGTTCGTCTACCTCATCCCGGCCGTCGCCCTGTTCTCCCCGAGCCGATTCACGGCCATCGTGGCCGCGCTCGTGTATGCCATCCCACCGGTCATCCGGCTGGTGGACGTCGGCATCCGGACGGTCCCGGCCACCATCGTGGAGGCCGCCACGGCGGCTGGCTCCACGTCCCGGCAGTTACTCTGGAAGGTCCAGCTGCCGCTCTCGCGCCGGGCGCTCCTCGTCGCGGCCAACCAGGGGATCGTCATGGTCCTCGCGATGGTCGTCGTGGGGGCGCTGGTCGGGGCCGGCGCGCTGGGCTACGACGTCATCGCCGGCTTCGCCCAGGGCGAGGACTTCGGCAAGGGTCTGGCGGCCGGGACGGCGATCGTCCTGCTGGGCATCATGCTCGACCGCATCACCCAGGGCGCAGGCGGGCGCCCATCGACGGAAGTGGCCCGCGGGGGCTAGCATCCGCGCCGTCAGAGGGACGGCACTATCGGTTTGCGCGACCGGGTCGCTGCCCGGCCTTCGAGGAGGAGATGGTACAGATGCAACGACACGGACTCGCCCGGCTGGCTACCGGGATCGCGACGCTGAGCCTGCTGCTCGCGGCCTGTTCGCCCGGCGGTGGCGGCAGTGCTGCCCCCAGCTCGGCCCCCAGCGAAGGTGCGAGCGCCGCACCGAGCAGCGGTGGCGGTGACAAGGGCACGGTCAAGATCGCCATCAACCCGTGGGTGGGCGCCGAGGCGAACGTCGCCGTCATCAAGTACCTGCTGGAGTCAAAACTCGGCTACAAGGTCGAGGCGACGTCGCTGGCCGAGGAGATCGCCTGGCCCGGTTTCGAGACCGGCGAGATCGACGTCATCCTCGAGAACTGGGGTCACCCGGATCTGGAGAAGACCTACATCGAGGAGAAGAAGGTCGCCCAGGACGCGGGACCGAACGGCATCACCGGCATCATCGGCTGGTACGTGCCGGAGTGGATGGTCACGGAGCATCCGGACATTACCGACTGGAACACGCTCAACGGCTACGCCGACCTGTTCAAGACCTCGGAGTCGGGCGACAAGGGCCAGTTCCTGGCCAGTGACCCGACGTTCGTCACCAACGACGAAGCGCTGATCAGCAACCTGAAGCTGAACTTCAAGGCGATCTACTCGGGCAGCGAAGCCGCGAGCATCACGGCGTTCAAGACCGCGACGGAGCAGAAGAAGCCGCTCATCGGCTACTTCTACGATCCGCAGTGGGTGCACGCCCAGATCAAGCTCGTCCAGGTGAAGCTGCCGCCGTACACGGACGGCTGCGATGCCGACCCGAAGGCGGTGGCGTGCGACTACCCGCTCTATACGCTGAACAAGATCGTCGCGACGAAGTTCACCGAGACCGGCGGTGACGCCTACACCCTCGTCAAGAACTTCGAGTGGACCAACGCGGACCAAAACCTGGTAGCCGACTACATCACCAACCAGGGGATGACCGCGGATCAGGCCGGCGAGAAGTGGGCAGCCGACCACGAGGCCGTCTGGAAGGCGTGGGTGCCCGCCTCCTAGGCACGCCGGCATCAGGGCGGACGCCGTCGCGTTAACAATCCCTCACCTCCACTTGACACCCGCCGGTGCGGGTTGTGCAATGCGCGCGCAGGGGGCGCATTCGCCCCCGGCGTCCGTCACACTCTCGACGGACGGAACACGA
>JAUSJS010000200.1 GCA_030647575.1 Candidatus Limnocylindrales bacterium
GAGCCGACCCGGATGAACGTCGGCCGCTCGGTGATCGCGAGGATCTCCGCAACCACGATCTCGACGTTGTCCGTGCCGATGCCGGTCGAGACGACCGACACCCGACGGCCCCGGAACCACCCGGTGACCGAGGCGAACTCCCGGTGCTGTCGCTCGAGCTCGATGGAATCGAAGCGCGTGGCGATCCGGGAGGTTCGATCGGGGTCACCGGGGAGGAGGATGTACTCGGCCAGTTCGCCTGGACCGAGACCGATGTGGTACTGCCGTTCTCCGGACGGGATCGCGATCCTGCGATCCAACGGGGTTTCGACGCGGTGATCCGCGTTCGGCAAGACCCATCCCTCGCTCAGGTGGCTGCTTCGCAAGCGCGAAACTCGGCCGAGGATAGTCCCGCGTTCTCACGAGCGTCAAGCCGGGTGGAACGTGCTGCCGTCACGCTCAGCCGAGCGTGGGGAAGGTTGCGGGCTCGCAGACGCCCCGAAGGCGGCCAGGCGGGCGGCGACCTTCTCCTCCAGGCGGCGCCGGGCGTGGGCCCGACGACCGAGGGTGACCGCCAGCGAGGCGAGCGATAGCGCGACCAGGGTCCCAAGGCCGGCGAGCCCGGCGCCGACGCTCGGAGGCCCGTCCAGGAAGCCCACCCGCTGGGTCGACGGTGCCGCGGAGTCGAGCCGGGCGGACCCGCCCACCTCGGCGGGCCTGGCCATGCCATTCCCACCGTCGGCGCGGTCGATGGCGGGAGCGACCGGGTCACCCGCCTGGATGATCCCGCCCGGATCGTCGACGACGACGGCCGGACCGTCCGTCAGTTGCTCGACGTGCCCGGTCGCGTTGATGGCGTCCTCGGGCTCAAGCAGTGGAAGCAGGTCCAGGGCCGCGCCCCGCAGGACCACGAGGCCAACGGTGGTTCCGTCGTCGAGCAGCAGGCCATCGGTTCGGAGGTCCACGATCAGGCCACCGACACGCACCATCCGCCCGGTGAATGCCACGAGGTCGATCAGGTCGGCGTCGACGGTCCCGGCCGGCGACGGCTCACCGCCGGGCCCCGGCGCGCCCGCGGAGCTGACGGGATCGCCACCGGAAACCGTGCCCCGGCCGGCGTTGGGCGCAGGCGCGCCCAGGAGGCGGAGGTCGGCGGATGTGCGCGGCGTGATGGCGTAACGCTGGTCGGAGGCCGTCGGATATGGCCGCCGGACGATGCCGATGACGCTGGCCATCCGACCCTCCACGAGCGCCGTGACGGCGATCCCCGAGCCTGGCTGGCCCACGACGACCACCCTGGCGGCGGCGACCAGCAGCTCGGCCCGCCAGCGGTCGCCGAGCTTGCGGACGTCGTCGATCCGACCGGTGACCGTCACGAGGCGCCATTCCTGCGCGAGGCTCGGTGCTCCGCGCAGGGTGAGCGGCGCGGGAGGCTGCCCGCTGCCCAGGATGGTGAGCTGCTCGGTTCGAAGTCGAGGTGCCCCGTAGGCGAGCCCGACCTTGCCCTCGGCACGGATCCTCGTTCCGACCGATGGCGCGTCGATGCCGCTCGGCAGCAGGAGCTCGATCGCCGCCGACGCATCCTGCACCACGATCCGCCTGCCGGTCGCGTCGAGCAGGGTCGCCGGAGCGGTCACGATCCCAGCGATCGCGACGAACTGATCGATGAGGCCGAGCGCCCGTGCGATCTCGATGGTGGAGCTGGACGGCGACCCGGGAGCGTCCGTCGACCCGGGCGATCCGGCGGGACCCGCTCCCGTCGCCGGCACACCCAGGCCCACCAGGGCGACCGCGTCCGTCGGGTCGCGCAGGCAGATTCGGTAGCCGTCGAGCGCGCCCTTCCTGGTCGCCCGTTGGCCGACGACGCCGACCACCCGGTAGGTCGCGCCGACCGCGAAGGCGTCGCCCTCGAGCTGGCTCGAAGCGTCGGCGATGACCTTAATCGGTGCCGCCCCGGATCGCTCGAGGAGGATCGTGAGATCGCCGCCCGACGATCGCTTCGGCCTGGTCGAGATCGTGCCCGTGGCGGTCACGAGCCGTCCTTCGACCGTCTCTTCGAGGCCGCCGGGTCCTGCCGCGATCGGGACCGGCACGGCGCCACTGCCGATCGCACGCACCCCGTCGGTGGCCGCTCGGATCTCGAGCTGACCGTATGGGGCGGCCAGCGTGCCACTGACCCGCAGGAGCGTGCCTCTCAGAAACCCGTCCACGCCGCTCGGCAGTCGGACCGCGATCCCGGCAGTGTCATCGCCGATCGCGATGAGTGCCGGCGTCCCGAGCCGACCTTTCTCGGCCGTGACGACAGCCGTCACGTCGACGCGCGCACCTATGGGCATCGCGCGAACGGCCGCGAGGGTTTGCGTGGCGCCGGGGGTCGGACTCGCCAGGGGTGTCGGGGTCGGGTCAGGCGTGGCGCCTGGCGTCGGCGTGGCGTCGGGGGTCGGCTTCGGGCTCGCCTCCGGCGTGGGCGTCGGTGTCGGGGTCGGCGTGGGCGTCGGCTCGGCCACGACCAGTTCGCCGCTCAGCGTGGCATGGAGGCGATACCCCGCACTGCCGGTGCCGGAGCTGTCTCGCTGTCCGAGCGGGCCGGAGACCGTCGCGATCATGCCGGAGCCGATCGTCTGGCCCGCCAGCGCCTCCACCCCGATCACCGCCCGGATCGGGCCGGACCCGTCGTCGAGCGTGATCCCGATCCCGTCGACGAGCGTGTCCGGAGACCCGCTGATGGTGCCGGCGACCTGGACGCGCATGCCCTCGTAGGGCTCGCCGGCGTCGCCGGTTGCGACCGACGGTGCGGCCGGGATGCTGCCGAGGGCTCCGCGCTCGATCGCGGTCTCGGCCAGCCGGAGGGTTCGCTGCGAGAACCGGCTCGAGATCGAGCCGCGGAGGACGGCCGTGGTGCCCGCCGGCCAGGAGCCGACCACGGTCGCGTCGAGATATACGGCGATGCCGCCCGAGGCGTCCTGGACAAATCCGCCATGGCCCGACTCGAGGCCTCCGAGCTCGGTCGTCAGGACGCCTTCGACCGTGACGGTCGTTCCGTCCGGAAGCGCCCGCGCGCTGGCGATGGGCATGGGTGTTGGCGCCGGGGTCGGTGTCGCGACCGGCGTCGGGGTCGGGGTGGGGCTCGGCGAGGGAATCGGCGTCGGCATCGGGGTCGGAGTCGGCGTCGGGGTGGGGCTCGGCGTCGGCGTGGGCGTGGGACTCGAGGCGGGAGTCGGGCTCGGCGTCGGGCTGGCGCCAGGCGTCGGGGAGGGGCTCGGCGAAGGGCTCGGGCTCGCGGCCGGCACCGGCGGGGAGCCCAGACCCTGCGGCGACGGCGAACCCTGCACGAACCAATCGGACGCGTTGTCGTTGGTGTCGACCGTGTTCCCGGCCGCACCGCCGGGCATCCGCTCGAGGCTCGAACCAGCCGGCGGGGCGCTGGCCGGGGCCCCCTCGACGAAACCGTTCGTGGCATCACCCCAGCCGACCGAATCGACGACCGAGCCACCCGCGATCCGGAGCGCCAGAGCACCACCGGTCGCCGCGAAACCGCCCGAGTAAGCCACGTCCGCGACGGCCGCGTAGCTGCCGGAGGCGTTGGCGAGGAGCAGGCGCCTGCCAGGCGAGAGAACCGTGGAGGCATCCCAGCTGCCCTTGCGGGTCACCGTCGAACCCGATGCCGTCGCGTAGACCAGCTCGAGCCCGACCAGATCGATCGGCGTGGCACCCTGGTTGGCGATCTCGACGAACTCGTCGGACGCCGAGGCGCCACCCGTCTCGACCTCCGAGAGCACGAGCGCGGACGTGGGCCAACCGACGGCCGCGGCCAGCACCGGCAACCCTCCGGGTCCGCTGGCCGTGGCGACCATGACGACGACGATGAGCGCGGTCAGGCCCGCGCGCCGGGCACGATCCATCGGTGACCTCCCGGCGGGACGGGATGCACAAAGGGCGAGAGGTTGGTTATAGCCGGCGCTGCTGCACCGCGGCTTAGCTGCAACTCAACCGCTACGTACCTGCGGCCGCGATGGCGGCGTTCGACTACGATGCGCACCACATCCGAGCCCACTCCACAGGAGATACCGTGGCCCGCGCAAAACGAACCGAACGCGCCACCGCCCGCCGCCGCTACCGAGCCGCCACCGAACCGGCCGAGCTCGAGACCGAAGACGAGGCTGCCGGCAGCGCGCCGAGCCGTGCCGCCCAGCCGGCCCGCCCGAGTGCCGGCGCCGTGAGGATGGGCATCGTGGCCGCCCTGCGCGCCTCGATCCACCCGCTCCGGGTTCGCGACGACCTGGCCGCACTGCCGTCGCTGATGACCCACAAGGCGCTCTGGCTGCCCGTGCTGGTCACCGTCGCCAGCACCGTCGCGGTCGTTGCCACCGGCGGCAAGAACTCGATCACCGCGATCCTGTTCGCCTACTTCGTCCAGACGCCGGCGATCGGCGGCGTCTTCCTCGCCGGCTTCCTGGCCCCGCGTGCGAGCTGGCTGCTCGGTGCGATCGTCGGCATCGTTGCGGCGATCGGGTACGTTGCGGTCCTGACCCTCGTGCCGGGTTCGCTCAGCCCTACCGAGCCGGGCGCGGCCACGATCGAGAGCATCGCCATCTCCGCCTTCCTCCTGTCGCCGGTCATGGGCGCGCTGTTCGCCTCGGCGGCGGCCTGGTACCGCCGCTTCCTCAGCCTGAGCAACCCGAATCGAGGACGCCGAAACCAGCCGCAGAAGCGGGTCGGGGATGGCCGGACCCGCGGATCCAGTGCCCAGAAGACGAACACCAAGGCGCCCGCCCGCCGCTGATTGGAGGCAACCCCGGTCGCGGTGCGACTCACAGTCGACACGGGAGAGGCAAGGCGCTGTCGACGGGCCGTTGGACGGCAGAACGTGCGTGTCATTCGCGGAAACGTCACGAGGACTGGGTGCGGGTCGCGCTCGGTGTCTGGCGTCGCGTATCAGTCGCGCGGGCGGTTGAGGAGCGGGCGAACGCCCCGGCGGG
Organism: Candidatus Limnocylindrales bacterium; assembly: GCA_030647575.1. Lineage (GTDB taxonomy): Bacteria > Chloroflexota > Limnocylindria > Limnocylindrales > CSP1-4 > SPCO01. The sequence continues at coordinate 4,959 of JAUSJS010000200.1, forward strand.
TCCGGACTGGGGCGTGACGCGGCAGCAGGCTCGTCTAGCCCAGTCGCCGCATCCCCGCGTGGCCCAGCTGCCGGACGCCGGGCGGCTGACCCGGACCGCCGGCCGGGGCGGCCACCTCGGGGAGCGGCCGGACCTGCCTCGCGACCACGTTGACCACCTCCCCTTCGCGCTGCAGCTCGCCGTCGACGAGGAGCAGGGCGTGGCGGCGCACGACGCTGCGCAGCCTTGCCCAGGTGTCGGGCCAGAGCGTGACGTTGACCATCCCGGTCTCGTCTTCGAGGGCGAGGAAGACCGTGCCCTTGGCGGTCATCGGATGCTGGCGGGTCACCACCAGCCCACCGATCCGGATCCGACCGGATGGCCGTTCGGCGAGCGATGCATTGGTCACCGCCCCGAGCCGGTCCAGCGCCGGACGGAAGAGGGTCACGACCTGCCGCCGGGCATCGAGGCCGATCACCGCGTAGGCATCCCCGATCCGTTCCGATTCGGTGATCTCGGGGAGGGCCGGGGCCTCCGTCGCCGGCAGGCGCAGATCCAATGGCCGCCCGGCCGCCGCCGACCGTCGACCGCCGGCCCGCGCCGCACCACGCAGTGCGCGACCGTCCACCCGACCGCGTGATGCGCCGGCCACCTCGCGCAACTGCCAGAGCAGCTCGCGCTGCGGCCGCCCCAGTGAATCGAGCGCCCCGGTCCGGATCAGTCGCTCCAGGACCTCCTCGGGCAGCCCGGTCCGCTCGACGACCTCGGCCAGGCTCCGGTACGGTCCGCGCGCCAGCTCCCGATCGAGCAGCGCCTCGTGCTGCTCGCCGACCCCCTTGACCAGGCCGAGTCCCAGGCGGACGCCCCAGCCGGTGGCGGTCTCGGGAATCCAGCGCTCGCGGGCGGCGGCCGATGGGATGACGCAGGCCGGCGAGCGGACCGGCCGAGGCCGGGCCACGACACCACTCCCCTCCGGCAGTGGCTCGCCAGGATCGTCGTCGTGCGAGCCGTCGTCACCGGGGGCGCCGGCCAGCACCCAGCCGGGATGGCCCACCCATTCGGTCGTCGTCTTGTACGAGGAGGCGTTGATGTCCACGGGAAGGACGGCCACCCCGTGGCGCTTCGCGTCGTTGACCAGCACCTCCACCGGGTAGAAGCCCATCGGCTGGGCATTGATCAGCCCGACCAGGAACTGGGCCGGGTAGAACAGCTTCAGGAAGGCCGACTCGTAAGCTGTCCGGGCGAACGCGGCGGCGTGGCTCTTGGCGAAGCCGAAGCTGGCGAACGCGGCGACCTGGCGGAAGAGCTCCTCGGCCATCTCTTCGGTCATGCCCGGCTGGCGCAGGCAGCCGTCGACGAACTGGCGATGGAGCTTTTCCATCTCCCGGCTCGAGCGCCAGGTGCCCATCGCCCGCCGGAACCCGTCCGAATCCGCCGGGGAGAAGCCGGCGACCTCGATCGCGACGCGCATGACCTGCTCCTGGTAGAGGATCACGCCCATCGAATCCTTGAGCACGGGCTCGAGGGTCGGATGGAGGTAGGTCACCGGCTCCAGGCCCTGCTTGCGGCGCAGGTAGGGATGGAC
>JAUSJS010000221.1 GCA_030647575.1 Candidatus Limnocylindrales bacterium
TCCCGAACGGCAGAACCGTCAGTACCTGCCCGCGACTGATCGGATACGGGGGCGGCGTGTAGGGCGGGCAGAAGTCGCTGAGGTTGTCCGTCGTCGGACAGGTGAGATCGGCCCGCAATCCGCCGGAATTCGTGATCCCAAACTGAACGCCGATGGGAGCGTACTTCACGCGCATCGCGTCCGCGATGACGTTGCCGACGAGCGACTCGCAGGTCCGACCGGCGGTGTTGCCGCATTGGTCGGTGCGCGGGATGAACTTGGTCGAATGCCCGATGACGATACCGAGCAGTGGGGCGAGCTGAGCATTCAGCTCGTCGATCCGAGCCTGGATCCCGGCGTCCGGCGTGACCCCGATGTCCCACGGCTTGTGGAAGTCGGCGGTCGAGTAGACGACGCTCTTGCTCGATGGGTCGACGACGAGCCGAATTCGGGTGAAGCGGATGCCTTTGCTCCGGTTCTCGGTCACCAGGACGCCGTTGGAACGGCGGCTCACGATCTGGAAGTCGGTGTGGTCGCCGATGACGACGTCAACGCCGGTCAGCTGGTCTGCCAGGTCGAGGAGCGGCCCGGTCGGATTCGTGAGCGTCCCGCCGGTTGCGCCGTCATGACCCATCACGACGATCGCCTTGACCCCCTTCGAGCGGAGCCTGTCAACTTCCGCCTGGACGGACGCGAGCCGTGGCGCCACGTGGAACGGATCGAATGCATTCGGGAAGACCAGAGACGGCGCGTCCTCGTTGGTGAAGCCGACCAGGCCAAGCTTGGCGCCGTCGAACGAGAACGCGTTGGACGGCTTCCACTGCGCGGGCGTCTTGCCCTGGGCATCGACGACGTTGGCCGACAGGAACAGATAGTTGGCCAGCGGGATCAGCGTGTTGCGCAGATACGCCTGGCCCTTGTCGAAGTTGTGGTTGCCGAGGCCGTCGGCATCGAAGCCCATGGCGTTCATGAACTCGATCGTGGGGGTGTCGCCGAAGAAGCTCGAGATCGGCGGCGTGGCGCCGACGGAATCGCCGGCGGCGACGGTGATCGAGCCGTTCTGGCTTTCGGCGCGGTAGACGTCGAACCACGGCTTCAGGAACGCCGCGCCACCGATGGTGAAGCTCGGACCGACCGAGTCGGCCGTCTCGCTAAGCGGCACGAGTTGACCGTGGTAGTCGCTGATATCGAGGATCGAGTACACCTTGAGCGACGGCCTCGTCGTCAGGTTGACGAGGATCTTGCCGCGTGCGTTCTGCGGGCCATCGACGCCGAGCAGGAACGCCAGGGTCGGCGCGATGTCAATCGCGCGGATGTCCGCGACCGGCTCCTGCTTGCGAATGCCCGGACCCGCGGCCACGAACGTGGCGTGCATGTTGATGTTGTGGGCGATGTCGACCAGCTCCGGCAGGTAGCCGTGCTGGCCGAAGAACTGGCTGAACGCGATGCGCTGGCCCGGCGTCGCGGCATCGAACTGGTACGGCGGCCGGGTTACGACGACCACGTCGCCGCTGCGGTTCGGGTGCAGCGAGTCGGAGCCGTCGACGTTGCGGAGCTCCTCCTTGAGCATGATCCGCTCGACGACCTGCTTGCCCGGGTTCGCCGGGTCGGTCAGGGCGCTGAACGCGTCGACGATCTGAGCCCGGACCTGGGCGTAGGTCGTGCCCGCCGGCAGTGTCGTGTTGACGTAGATCTGGGCGGTGCCACCGGCCCAGCACGCCTTGGCCAGGTTGACCGCTCCGGCGCCGGTGGCGGCGCGGCAGTTCGACGTCTGCTCGGGCGTCTGGATCCCGGCGTCGGCCAGGACCTTACCGGCGTTGACCGCGAACCATTGCGGCGCGAAGCCATGGTCCGAGGCGGCGAACACGGCGGCGCTCGATCCCATCAGCGTGCGGGTCAAGGCCAGCTTGGCATCGGCTCCTTGATACGCGCTCTTGATGTAGCCCTCACGGGTCGCGAGCAGGCCGTCTGGCGTGCCGTTGCCCTCGAGATCGTCGAAATAGGGGTTGGGCGCGCCGTCGATGTCAGTCGGTGTCGTGAGCGCCATGAACTGATGGCTGAACTCGTCGGTCACGGGATAGCCGACCATCGCGAGTTGCGTGTCCGGTTGGAGCGTGCCGAGGATGAACTCGAGGGTCGCGTCGCTGTAGGCCTTGTGGAGGTCGCGACCCTGTTCGACGTACGTCTCCTCGTCGATGATCCGGGCCTCGAGCGGCGCGAAATCGGCGGAGATGTAGGTCGGGAAGGTATCGGCGAGGTAGTTCTCGAGGTTGCCGCCGGGGAGGGCGGCGCAGGCTGCCGTCCCACACGTCGCGATCACCCGTTCGACCGAGGTGAAGTACAGCTTGAAGCTCGACAGGTCTCCGGCCAGGGTGATGAGCTTGGTATAGAAGCCCGCGGTCTGACCCGCGCGCGCCCCGATGAGCCCGTCGGAGCCCGTGAGCTTGATCTCCTCGAAGTCGCCGACGGCGAGATCGACGCTCTTCTGGTTGCCGTCCTTGGCGTCCGCCGAGCGGACGAGCAGAGCGTGGTCATAGGCGGCCGTGCCGTCAACGACGGCGTCGTACGCGTAGATGTCGTAGACGCGGGTCGGGTTCTGGGGTCCGAACGTCGTGGCGACGGTCAGGACCGTTTCCATGGCCGGCGCGGCGGGATCCCCGGCGGGGACATTGCTCCATCCGCTGGCCGCGGCGAAGGTCGCCGTCTGGTAGGAGATCCCGAACGCCGCTGCCCCTTCCTGCTCGTCGGTGTTCAACGGAGCGGCGAGGACGCCGCGGGTCGAGAAGAAGTTCGTGAAGTCGACGGTGGGACCCGTGATGTTCGCGGCGCGCCCGCCGACCCAGTCGATCTGGGCGACCTTCTTGCCGGCTCGCTCCGCGGCGGACGCGATCGTATCGGCCTGCAGGGTGCCGGCGGCAGAGAAGCTCGTCCGGTTGTTGAAGTTGGACTCGCCGGTGCGGTGAAAGGTGTTGTTGGTCGAGCCGTGCTCGCTCGGGTACGTGCCGGTGGCCATCGTGTACCACCCGACGCCCGTGTTGGGCGGGAAGGCCTGAACCATGCCATTGTCGCCGCGCACACCGTTGGCCATCAGCTCGGCATAGGTGGGCATCTCGCCCTGGGCCGCGTACGCCTCCATCAGGTCGGGACGCATGCCGTCGGAGGCGAACAGAATTGCCTTGTCCGTGCTGGGCTTGCCGCTGGGCGGTTTGGCCGCGGATGCGGTCACCGGCACGAGCGACAGCAGGAGCGACAACACGGTCAACAGGACCGGGGTTCGGAAACGCGCGCTGCGGGTCACGGGACACCTCCACGACTAGCGGGCACAAGGGTCGGGCGGCGGAACAGGTCACGGCAGGGTGGGAACAAGACCTCACCAGACCACACCGGAAAGTAACGGACGTCTACCATACCGCTCCGCCAACGATTGGTTAACAGCCCGGTGCCGCGGGCTCCTCACGGACCTGCTCGGCGGTGCATCCGCGCAACGGAAAACGTGCCGGCATGCCGGGCGCGGTTGGTTTACGGCCAGGTGATCGACCGCTGACAGACTCCGGTCTGTGGACCTTCCTCCCTCCGTCGCCGAGCGACTGGCCCGGCTCGCACCCGACCAGCGGGCCGCAGCGACCGCCCCACCGGGCCCGTCCCTGTGCATCGCGCCGGCCGGGTCGGGCAAGACGACGACGCTGGTCGCCCGGGCGGCCTGGCTGATCGCGACCGGCACGCCGGCCGAGGCCATCCGGGCGATCACGTTCAACAAGCGGGCAGCGGTCGAGATGACGGAGCGGCTGGATTCCGCTGTCGCACCGCTGGGTGTCGCCCCGGGGACGGTCCGTGTCCGGACCTTCCACGCGTTGGGGCGCGAGATCCTGCGGGACGCTGGTGTGTCCGTCGATCCGCTGGCCGACCGCCCGGCCGTCTTGCGGGAGGTCGCACCGTGGGCGGACGAGGCGGCATTGCTGCGGCTCGATACGGTTGTGTCGCGGCTCAAGGTCGAGCTGGGGGTCTCGGCGGGCGAGGTGGCCGCCGATCCGGACGCCGGACCGGTGGCGCGGGCGTTCGTCGCCTACGAGGCGGCCGTCGAGGCGAGTGGCGGGCTCGACTTCGATGACCTGATCCTGCGATCCATCGAGCGCCTGGAGCGCGACGACGCGCTGCTCCGCCGTTGGCGCGAGCGATGCCGCGAGCTGCTCGTCGACGAGGTCCAGGATGTCGATCGAGCACAGCTCCGGCTGGCCCTGCTGCTCGCGGCCCCGGCCAACAGGATATTCCTCGTCGGTGACGACGATCAGTCGATCTACGGCTGGCGGCTTGCCGACGTGCGCCGGATCCTCGGGCTGGCCGACGATCTGCCCGGGTTGCGCCGGGTCGATCTCGAGGTCAACTACCGGTGTCCCCGCCCGGTCGTCGAGCGAGCGGTCCGGCTGATCGAGCACAACGGCGAGCGCTTTGCCAAGCGGATCCGGGCCGGGCCGGCCGCGACGGGTTCGCTCGTGCTGGCGCCGGACGCGTCGGACGAGACGGTTCGGTTGGAACGGGCGATCCGGACCTGGCCCGCCGACGGGTCGACCCGCGCCGTCCTGGCCAGAACGAACCGGGAGCTCCTGCCGGCGGTCGCAGTTGCACTCGAGCTGGGTCTGCCGTTCCGGGCGCCCCGAATCGAGCTCCTGCTCGATTCGCCGATGCTGGACGTACAACTAGGGGGTGCCGTCCAGACGGCCCGTGCCGGCGAGCCGCTGCTGGTCACGCTCGGACGGCTCCGCCGGAGCGCCGGCGACAAGGCGAGCGCGGATCCTGCCGAGGCCGAGCTCGCGGCCGCGTTGCTCGCCTGGGCCGTCGGGTACCGGAATCTGGACGCATTCGTCGCGGCCGTCCACGCGTCCCGCTCGCGGTTGGCCGAGCTGCGCCAGGACGATGCGGCGCTCACCCTCGCGACCGCGCATGCGACGAAGGGCTTGGAGTTCGATCACGTCGTAGTGGTAGGCATGGAAGTAGGCCGCTTCCCAAGCGGGCGAACCGTCTCCGAGGCCGAGGATCCAGTCCGAGCCTACGAGGAAGAACGCCGCCTCGCCTACGTGGCCTGGACCCGGGCGCGCCAGACGCTGACGCTCCTCTACGACCCGGCCGTCCCCTCCCCGTTCCTCCTCGAGGCGTTCACGCCCACGGAACTTGGCCTCGACGCTACGCTACCCGCATGACTAGGCTGCCGTCGCTCGGCCCTCGAGGCGAGGGCTGGGTCGCGATCCAGATGGTCCTGCTGGCGCTGACCGGGCTGGCCGGGTTCCTCGGCCCGGTCTGTGCGGGTGAGCTTCGCCTCGTCGCCTTGGCGGTCGGGGCGATCCTGATGGCTGGCGGCCTGGTCCTCGTGGCCCTGGGCGTTCGCCATCTGCGCAACGCCCTCACACCATTGCCCTACCCGGTCGACGACGCGACCCTCGTTCAGACCGGCGTCTACGGCCTGGTTCGCCATCCCATCTATGGCGGCTTGATTATCGGCTCGGTCGGCTGGGGCCTCCTCACGGCTTCGCCCGCGGCGCTCGTGATGGCCGTTTTCCTGCTCGCCTTCTTCGAGTTGAAGTCGCGCCGCGAGGAGGCATGGCTGGAGGGTCGCTTCCCCGAGTACTCCGCCTATCGGGCACGGACCCCGCGGCTCATCCCCTGGCCCGGTGGAGGTCGCGGTTGAGCTCCCGTAGCAGCCGATCGATCGAATCGAGGAACGGCTCGGTCAGCTCGGGCGGGAGTGCGTCGCGAACCGAATCCTTGACGCCATACGCCGCCCGGCAACGCAGCGCGGTGGCGCGGAGCGCCGCGAGCTCGTCGTCGCGCAGCCGGTCCGGGAGCGGGTCCAGGTAGGAGCTCCAGCGAGTCAGGCCCTGGGCACGCGCCTCGGCGACGAGGCGGTCCGCATGCCGCGCCGCCAGCAACGCGGCTTCGTCGATCGCGGGCCGCTCGTGTCTCGCGGAGAGCGGCGCGGTCCGCTGAGCTCCACCGTCAGTCATCCGCCGGTTTCGTACCCATCCCGTCGCCACCGCTCCCCAGATCCGACGGCGCGAGGAGCAGGAGCGGCAGGCGCTTGCGCTCCGACCCGTTGACGAGGATCCGGAACGAGTAGTCGCCCGGGGCCGGGAAGGTCAGGTTCCACAGGTCGATCGAGAAGGTCAGGACCGCATCGCGGCCATCGCGCTGGCTGCGAGCGGACAGGCTGCCGGTCGCACCGGCGACCTCGCCGCCATCCGGATCGAGCAAAACGAACCGGATCTCGTGCTCACGATCTGTCTCGGGCGCGGTGACCTGGAGCCCGATGATCAGCGCGAGATGGGGATGGCGCAACGGGAAACGCCGCCCGCCGATGCGCGCGACCCCGCCGCCGAGGACGTGGAACTTCTGGCCCGGAATCGTCTCGGCGGCATCGGCAAGAAAGGCGAAGTCGATGTCCGGCACGTCCGTATGCTAGACCCTGTCCCGGCTCGATGGAGAGTCGTCTCCAAGGGCCTGCCGCGTCAGCGGGACTTGGCCGCCGCGGCCGCGCGCTTGGCCGACGGTTTGACCCGGAGCCCCGGTCGCTCGCCTCGGCCATTCGTTCGGCCGCCCCGGCCCGCCTCCTCCGCGAAGGTCACGTCGGAGAGCGGCACCAATGGCTCGCCGCGCAACACCCGGGCGAGGTACTCCCCGGTCGCGGAGCCCTTGATCGCGGCGACGTCCTCGGGCGTTCCCTCGGCAATGATCAGTCCGCCGCGATCGCCGCCCCCTGGGCCGAGATCGACGATCCAGTCGGCCGTCTTGATCACATCGAGGTTGTGCTCGATCACCAGGACCGTGTTCCCGGCGTCGACCAGCCGGTGGAGGACCTGGAGGAGCTTCTCCACGTCGGCGAAGTGAAGCCCGGTCGTCGGCTCGTCGAGGACGTAGAGGGTCCGGCCGGTGGCCCGCCGCGAGAGCTCCGTGGAGAGCTTGACTCGCTGCGCCTCGCCGCCCGACAGGGTCGTGGCGGGCTGGCCGAGGTGGGCGTACCCGAGGCCGACGTCGTAGAGGGTCTGGAGCTTCGCCTTGACCTTGGGAACCGCCGAGAAGAAGTCGAGCGCCTCGGCGATCGTCATCTCCAGCACGTCGGCGATCGACTTGCCCTTGTAATGGACCTCGAGCGCCTCGCGGTTGTAGCGCTTGCCGTGGCAGACCTCGCACGAGACATAAACATCGGGCAGGAACTGCATCTCGATCTTGAGGATGCCGTCGCCCTTGCAGTTCTCGCAGCGGCCGCCCTTGACGTTGAAGCTGAACCGCCCCGGCGTGTAGCCGCGAAGACGCGACTCCGGGACCCCGGCGAACAGCTCCCGGATCGGCGTGAACAGCCCGACGTACGTCGCCGGATTGGAGCGCGGCGTCCGGCCGATCGGGCTCTGGTCGATCTCGATGATCTTGTCGATGTGCTCCGCGCCATGGAGCGCGTCGTGTGCGCCGACCGGCTCCCGTGAACCGTTCAGCTCGCGAGCCAGGCCGCGATACAGGACGTCGGTGACGAGGGTGCTCTTGCCGCTGCCCGACACGCCGGTGACCGCCAGGAACGTGCCCAGCGGGACTTCGAAGTCGACCCCTCGCAGGTTGTGCTCGCGGGCACCCCGGACGGTCAGTGTCTTGCCGCTGCCCGCCCGTCGCGTCGCGGGTACGGCGACGGAACGTTCGCCACGCAGGAAGGCGCCGGTGATCGAGCGCGGTTCGGCCAGGACCGTCTCGAGCGGGCCGTTGGCGATGATCTCCCCGCCGTGCTCCCCCGCCCCGGGCCCGATGTCCACCACCCAATCGGCGGTCCGGATCGTCTCCTCATCGTGCTCGACGACGAGAACGGTATTGCCGAGGTCGCGAAGGCGGGTCAGGGTCGCGATCAGCTTCGCGTTGTCGCGCTGGTGGAGCCCGATCGATGGCTCGTCCAGGATGTACAGGACGCCCATCAGGGTCGTACCGATCTGGGTCGCCAGCCGGATCCGCTGCGCCTCGCCGCCGGACAAGGTGACGCTGGTCCGGTCGAGGGTCAGGTAGTCCAGCCCGACGTCAACGAGGAACCCTATCCGGGCCACGATCTCCTTGAGCAGCTGATGGGCGATCGTGCGCTCGCGCTGGGTGAGACCGGCGGTCAGACCGGTCGCCCAGTCGAGGGCGTCGGTGATCGACAGCGTCGAGATCTCCCAGATGTTGCGGTCCGCAATGGTCACGCCGAGAATCTCGGGCCGGAGGCGCTTGCCGCCGCAGACCGGACAGGGTCGAGTGACCATGTACTTCTCGAGCTCGGCCTTGATGTAGTCCGAGTCCGTTTCGCGGTAGCGGCGCTCCAGGTTGGTGACGATTCCCTCGAAGGTCGACTTGTAGGTGTTCTCGCCGCGCTCGTGGCGGTAACTGACGACGACCTTTTCGTCCTTCGCCGCGCGGAGGATGTAGTCGATGGCCTCAGGCGGCAGATCGCGAACCGGGGCCTTGTAGTCCCAACCGTGGGCCGCACAGATCGCCTCGAGGATCTTGAGCCGCCAGGATGCGTCGGTCGGCATCCTGGTCCACGGCACGAGGGCGCCATTGGCGAGGCTCTTCGAACGGTCCGGGATGACCAGGTCTGGGTCGATCTCGAGCTTGGTCCCGAGGCCCGTGCAGGCCGGGCAGGCGCCATGCGGCGAATTGAACGAGAAGCTCCGCGGCTCCAGCTCGTCCGCGGTGAAATCGTCGTACGGGCAGCTGTACTTCTCGCTGTAGCGGCGCTCCTCGAACGACGGCGGCTCGTCGTCGCGCGGAGCCGGCGCGATGAGCGCGACGCCCTCGCCCAGGCGCAGGGCGGTCTCGATCGAGTCGGCCAGCCGGGAGGCGTCAGGGTCCGGGATGACGGCGCCCGTCTCGGGGTCGATCGGCCGGCCGTCCGGCGCTCGGCCGGCACCCTCGGGCGCATCGGCATGGCGGACGATGTAGCGATCGACCACGACCTCGATCGTGTGGCGCTTGTACTTGTCGAGCGTGGGCGCGTCGGCGATGTCGAGCATCTCGCCGTCGACCCGCAGCCGGACGAAGCCCTGCCGGCGGGCGGCGTCGAAGACTCGATCGCCTTCCGTCTTGCGGTCCTTGATCAGCGGCCCAAGAACCAGCAGCCGCGTGCCCTCCGGCAGGGCGAGGACCTGGTCGACGATCTGCTGGACCGACTGGCGCTCGATGGCGTGGCCGTTCGGGCAATGCGGAACCCCGATCCGGGCGAACAGCAGGCGGAGGTGGTCGTAGATCTCGGTGACCGTGCCCACGGTCGAGCGCGGGTTGCGCGACGCGCCCTTCTGATCGATCGAGATCGCCGGCGAGAGCCCGTCGATCTGGTCGACGTCCGGCTTCTCCATCTGCCCGAGGAACTGCCGGGCGTAGGCGCTCAGGCTCTCGACGTAGCGGCGCTGGCCCTCCGCGTAGATCGTGTCGAACGCCAGACTGCTCTTGCCTGACCCCGACAGACCGGTGATGACCACCAGCCGGTCGCGCGGGAATGCGACATCGACGTTCTTGAGGTTGTGTTCGCGTGCGCCACGCACGACGAGCTGATCCTGGGGCACATCAGGAGTGTAGCGGACGACGTTGCTTTCGAACAGCCGTTCGGTTGACCGCCTCGGTGGCGGCGAGGCACGCCCAGGGGCTGTGCCTGAAGGACGCGACTCCCGGTCACTCCTCGAGGAGGTCCTCCACGCCACGCAGGTCCATCGGGTAGAGGTGCCGGAGGCCGGGCACGACGGAGAACGCCCGATCGGCCGACACGAGTGCGTCGGCGCCCCGGCGGAGGGCGACGGCCGCCAGCACGGCATCGAACGACCCGAGCTCCGGGTGGGCGACGAACAGCCGAAGTCCTTCGATCAGGTCGTCCGCATCGGTCGCGATCAACGGCGCGAGGAGGGTCGAATAGCGCCGCCCGAGTTCGGCGGCGTCGTCGCGCGGCCGACGGCGCGATCGGACGTGGACGAACTCCTCGATGACGTGCGTCGTGGTGACGGCGAGAAGCGAACCTCGGGAGGCGGCTTCCAGGATCCGCCGGCACGGATCGCGAAGCGGATGGTCAGCGCCCGCGGCGTAGGCGAGGATCGTGGTGTCGAGGACGATCACACGCGGTCGTGCGCCTCGTCGAGCTCGGCGCGAAGCTCCTCGGGCGACCCGAGCGACATCGGGGCTGCGTGCAGGATCGCCTCGTATGCAGCACGGCGCTCGTCGATGTCAGCCGGCAGGGCAACGTCGATGGCGTCGCGGATCACCATCGCAACCGAGACCCGCCGGCGCCGAGCCTGGGCGGCGACGCGCTCATAGCGAGCCCGATCGAGCAGGACCTGGAGCCGACGTTCATACATGCACATACATTAGCATGAGCCGCAGGCGACGTTCAGCGACGACGTCACGGCCGCTGTCCGTGAGCGTCGAACCAGGCGAGACCGCGTGCCCGTGAGCGGGGAGCGGACGGCGGCAACGGGCAAGGACCACTGCCGGTTGCCTGGTCCGCCGTCGCGGGCAGATGATTGGACCAGCCGGCGCCCTGAGCGCGATCGAGCGAGCCGGCCGAAAGGCAGGTGGCAACGATGGGCCGCCGGGAGATCGGTCTCGTCAGCAGCACGCTCCTCTTGCCGGCGACGGCCTTCCTGGCCGTCACCGCCCTCATCTCGGACGTGCTCGATCTCAACGAGTTCGTGTTCCACAAGTACACCGGCTACGCGGCGACCGTGCTCGTCCTCGTCCACGTTTACGCGCACTGGCCGTCGCTCGTCGCCTTCTGGACCGGCCGGAGCGGGCGCCGATCGGGAACCGAGACCGCGACCTCGAGTCCGGCCGCGGAAATCGCTCCGTCCTTGCGCCGGGGCATCTCGCGGCGCGCCGTCCTCGCGGCAACGGGGTTCGGGGCGACCGGGTTCGCCGCCGGATGGCTGGCCGGCCCGTCAGGGGTGAGCCGCCTGCCCGGCGAGGACTTCGGCGCGCTCTATCACCGGGCAAGCTCGCCGGGCTTCGCCGACGCCCTCGGCGCCCTCGTCGGCTGGGGAGTCCAGCCGGCCCGGACGAAGGACTATCCCGGGGCCGTGCGGTATGCCCTACCGCCGGTCACCGCACCCCCCGATCTGTCCGTCGCCCGGGCGATCGATCGGCGGCGCTCGCTGCGCGACTACGCCGGCCGCCCGATGGCGACGGCCGAGCTGTCGTGGCTGCTCCACGCGGCCACGGGGATCACCGGCCCCGGAAGCCTCCGGGCGGCGCCGTCGGCGGGCGCCCAGTACCCGATCGAGACCTACGTCGTGGCCAGCCGGGTCGAGGGGATCGAGCCGGGGATCTACCACTACGCCGCCGCCGACCATGCCCTCGAGCGCGTCCGGGGCGGCACGTTCGGAGGGGACCTCGTGATCGCCGGGCTCGGCCAGGAGTTCCTCGGCCAGGCCCCGGTCGTGCTCGTTCTCAGCGCGATCTTCCAGCGCCTTCGCTGGCGCTATCGCGAGCGCGCCTACCGCTACGCCCTGCTCGAAGCCGGGCACATCGGCCAGAACGTCTACCTGGCCGCCGAAGCCTCTGGCCTCGGGGCCTGCGCCGTCGGAGCCTTCTTCGACGACGCAATCAACCGGCTGCTCGAGGTGGACGGCGTCGAGGAGGCTGCCCTCATCCTGGTGCCCATCGGGCCGCGCTGATGGCTGCCGCGCTCGTGAGTGCGCCGAGGGGCAGCCTGGCGATTCACCCGGACGTGCCTCGAACGGGTCCGCTTCGCCCTGTCACTTGCGGGCCGCAGCGTCGGCCTTTGGCCCGGCCGCACGCCTCGCAGCGCGGCCGGAGGCCCTTCATCGGTCGCTATAGTCGGACGACGGTCGCTTCTCCGACATGCCCGTACCGATCGGGTTGGCACGTCAGGACGATGATCTGGCAGTGGCGTCCGGCGACCGACAAGACCGCGCCCATCGCTTCGAGACGCTGAGGATCGGAGTTCCCAAGCGCATCATCGAGGATGAGCGGGACGCCACCGTCCGGAGCAACGATCATCGCGCAGGCGAGACGAGAGATGAGCCCGAGCTGCTCTTGGGCGCCCATGCTGAGGCTTTCGAACGGGATCGTCCGGCCCTCCAGCGTTCGGTTCACGACGCGAAGGTTATTGGCGAGCTCCACTTCGAAGCTCGGCCCGGGCTCCGCCTGCGGACGGCAACGACCGACAACGGCCGCGGCTCCGACGGCGGCGGCGATCCGACGAGCTCCACAGTGTCCACATCGAAGCCAGCCGCACGAAGCGAACGCCCGTACCAGGGCCGTGTGGACACGATGGGGACACGCTTCGTTCATAAGCTGGTCGACCGGGCTCGCGCATGGCGCCACACTGCCAGGAGGCACTGCGACCGCCGCTTGACGAGTGGCGCCCGCTTGGTGTTAACTACCGCTATAGAACGCGTGTTCGACTTGACTAGGCTCGGAGGGCGAGGCACAGTGACCGGCGAAACCCGTGCGCCCTGAGCGACTGCTGCCGTCCGCTGCACGTGGGGCGCGGTTTGTTCGTGGGGGCCGGATGTGGACCGACGCGACGTCGGCGAGTTGTTCTACATCGTCCCGATCTCGAACGTGCCTTCGATCATGGCGCTCGGCCTTCTCTCCGATCAGGCTGAAGCTGCCGATAGGGGCTACGAAAGCAGGCGTCGGAAGCTGCCGCCCGAACAGCTTTACGGAGATATCCGGATCGGTAATATCATGGAAGATTTTCTGGCGGAAAATAATCCGGCGCAAGGCCCTTTCGTTCCTGCGAAACGTTGCCCGGCTTTCCGCGGCGCCCATGAAGTGCTCCCACGCCTTGCGCGGCATCTTGAGCCGGGCAAGCTCGCGGATTTCTTTCAGACCCATCTGCCCTAGCGGTTTTCCTTCCATATCGGCCTCCCTCCCACGCTGATCAGTTAGGACTTTACAGTGGTCAAATCGGGGAGTCAAATAACA
>JAUSJS010000215.1 GCA_030647575.1 Candidatus Limnocylindrales bacterium
ATGGCGGCAGCGACGACGGACGCGACGAAGTCGAGGTCACCGGCCTCGCGGTAGTGGTGGGCGGCGACGCGCCAGTCGATCGTGGCGGCGGCTTCGGCCGCCCGTCGATGCATCGCGACTACCGCGCCATCGCCGGCTGACAGACGCAGGCGGGCCTCGAGGAACTCGCGCACGAGCGGGTGGTAGCGCTGCGGAGCCACGGAGTTTCGCGACGGGCGGGTCAGGAGAGTCAGCCGTTCCGCGGCGAGCGTGAGGCGCGCAGTCTCCGAAGGGTCGATCTCGGCAACGACCGCGGCCAGGCCTGCCGTCACCGTTTGGAGGATCGAGGTCCGCATGAGGAACTGCTGCAGATCCTCCGGCAGGTCGCCGACCACCTCCTCGGCGAGGTAGTCGTACAGCTCCTGGTCGGCGCCGCTGAGGCTGCGAACGAAGCGGCGAATCTCCGCCGGTGTTCGGTCGCGCAGGGCGGCCTGGACCAGTTGCAGCGACGCCGCCCAGCCCTCGGTCCGAGCGACGACGTCGGCCAGCACGTCCGGCTCCAGGGTGCGCCCGTAGGTCTCGGTGAACAGGCGTCGCGTCTCGGCTGCGTCGAACCGGAGATCGTCCGTACCGAGTTCCGCGACCTCGCCCGCGGCTCGCAGTCGGGCCAGCGGGATCGTCGGTGGCCGCCGGCTGGCGAACACGATCGACATGCGTTCGGGCGCCCGGGCCACCAGCTCGCGGGCGATCAGCCGGACGTCGGAGGAGTCGTCGACGAGGTGGAAGTCGTCGAGGATCAGGACCGCCCCGTGCTCCGCGATGCTGGGCAATTCGCGCAGGAAGACATCGATCGCCGAATCGCGCGTCGGGCCGCCGACGGACATGTCGCCGAGCATCGAGGCGGTCGTCGGGGCGAAGCCCGGGTCGTGCTCCCGACCGGCTGCCACCAGATGGTTCAGGAAGGCGATCCAGTCCCGGTCGTCGTCCTCGAGCCGATACCAGAGCGTCCTCAGGCGCGTTCGCCGCGAAAAGTCGGCGAGCAGCGTCGTCTTGCCGTAGCCGGCGTCAGCCAGGACGAGGATCACTCGATCGTGGATCTTGGCGCTCAGCCAGTCCAGCAGGCGGTCGCGGGCGAGGGTCTCGTCGCGCAGCGCCGGACTCTGGACCTTCGCAAGCTGGATGGGATAGCGATTCAAGGCGTCGCCCGTGGCTCCGTGCGGTACAGACCCGACGGTGGCCGACCGACCTGGACCAACGGCGACCGGCTCCCACGAACCGCCGATCCTCGAGCGGGACGACAGGTGAGGCAGCGCGAACGATACGGATCGCTCGCTCGCGATGTCAACGCTGGCGTCGGGGCCGGGCATGCGTCGGATGATGTCCACCGGCGCTCATCCGCCGATTAGCTGCGACTCCCTACACGCGCCGCAACCCCGAGGTGTCGGCATCAGCCCTCGTATTCGAAGCCGATCTTCACATCGACCCGGTACTCGACGATCTCGCCGTCGCGGACTTCGGCGGTGGATTTCACGACCTCCACGGTGACGATGTTGCGTACGGTCTTCGACGCCGTGGCGACCGCCTGTCGGGCTGCGTCGCTCCAGGATCGGGGGCTCGTGCCGACCATCTCGCGGATGATGATGACGCCCATGCCCTCGTTCCTCCTCAATGGCCACGGCCCGACGCCCTCGGTCGCGGCGACCATCATGACACGAGGCCGACCCGTCGCCGGGCCGGCCTCGTGGCTGCTCAGGGGATTTCGAATAGGTGAGCCGCCGGGCTAGGCGCCTGCCGAAACACTGGTCAGCGTGCCGGCTCGAACCTTGTCGAAGCACGAGCTGCAGTAGACCGGTCGATCGTTGCGCGGCGCGAACGGTACGATGGCCTGACCCCCGCAGGCCCCGCAGATCGCGGCGTGGAACTCGCGCGGACCCTCGCTGGCGCGAGCTCGCTTGGCCACGGCGCGGCATGCTGGGCAGCGCTGGGGGTCGTTGGTCAGCCCCTTCGTGGCGAAGAACCCCTGCTCGCCGGCCGAGAAGATGAACTCCTCGGCACAGTCGCGGCAGGTCAGACTACGGTCCTGGTACACCCTCTCCAGACCCTCCTCGGCTCGGACGCCATTGACGGTCGAGCCCCAGCCTGGCTGCTGACGGGTCGGCGACGAACGCACTTGTAAGGGGTGCGCGTCCGGTCGGCCCGGGCTCACGACCCGGAACTCATAGCGGAGAAGATACGCGCGCCGTCAAGCCCACAGAAGCATGGCGACGCACCCGGCGGAACCAATCCGCGCGGTCGGGCGTCCGCCTGCCATGCTTACCCCCTTGCGTTCCGCATTCCTTGCCGTCCTGATCGTTGTGCTGGCCGCATGCGGCGGCACAGGCGCGAGCGTCGCGCCGACGGCTTCGGGCACGCCGACCGATGCCCCGAACGAGAGCCCTGATTTCGGCGCGATCGAGCATCCAACCGGTCCCACTGATGTCGTCCTGCGGTTCGAGGAAGGCGGCGGGTTCGTGATGCCGGCCTTCCTGGCCACGCAGGCGCCGATCTTCACGCTCTACGGCGACGGCACGATCATCTTTCGCAACCCCGCCCTCGACCCGCTCGAACCGATCGGTTCTGTCTACCCGATGCGCCCCTTCCGGACGGCGAGGCTGACCGAGGAGCAGATCCAGGAGGTCCTGGCCAGTGCGCTCGGTGAGGGCGGCCTTGGGGTCGCCCGACCGGACTACCCCAACGATCAGATCTCCGATGCCTCAACCGCCGTGTTCACGATCGACGCCGGCGGGCTCAAGAAGACGGTCTCGATCTACGCGCTTGGCCTCGAGCTCGAGGGCATGCCGGACGGACCCGTCCGGGCGGCGTTCGCCAAACTTGCCAGCCAGCTCGGAAACATCGACGACAGCGGCGCGTTCGCGACCGCCGAGTACGCGCCCGAGCTCTACCGCGGGGTCCTGCTCGTGAGCCAGCCGGGCGCGCCCGACGCCAGGCCATGGCCGTGGACCGAAATCGCGCCGGCGGACTTCGTGTCGAATGCCGATCCGAACGCCTTCCAGCTGCCCGCCCGGGTCATGTCCGTCGAGGAGGTCGAGGCCCTCGGGATCGACCCCCTCCAGGGCGGCTTCCAGGGCCTGACCCTGATCGGCCCAAACGACGGCAAGGTCTATTCCTTCTCCCTCCGCCCGCTCCTCCCCGATGAACTGGCATAAGCGCGTTCATGCTTCCGCGTAGCGTTCGCTGGCGTAGCTGACGAATCTGGTCTGCTTCTTCTTGAACCAGAGCTCGATCTCGCCGGTCGGGCCGTTGCGGTGCTTGGCCAGCTTGAGCTTGACGACCTCACCGTCCTGCTCCTGATCGTTCGAGCCGCGCTCCTTGTCGCGCCACAGGAACACCACGAGGTCCGCGTCCTGCTCGATAGCGCCTGACTCGCGCAGGTCGGACAGGCGCGGTTCCTTCGACTCGCGCATCTCCGGTTGACGTGACAGCTGCGAGAGCGCGATGACCGGGACCGACAGCTCGCGGGCGAGGGCCTTGAGCCCGCGGGAGATCTCGGAGACCTCCTGGACCCGGTTGGCGTCGCGGTTGGTGGTGGTCGCCTGCATGAGCTGCAAGTAGTCGACGATGACCAGGTCGAGGCCGCTCTCGGCCTGGAGCCGGCGGGCCTTGGTTCGAAGCTCCATGGCCGAGATGTTCGGGGTGTCGTCGATGTACATCGGGGCCTCGGACAGCGCGTTCATGGCCGGGGCGATGCGGGCGAAGTCCATCTCCTCGAGGAAGCCGCTGCGCAGCCGCTGCGAGTCGATGTTCGCGACGCTCGAGAGCAGGCGCAGGACGAGCTGCTCCTTGCTCATCTCCAGGCTGAACACGCCGACGCTCTTGCGCTCGCGCACGGCGGCGTGCTCGGCGATGTTGAGCGCGAAGCTCGTCTTGCCGACGGATGGTCGGGCGGCGACCACGATCAGGTCGCTCTTCTGGAGACCCGTGGTGAGCGTGTCGAGGTCGGTGAAGCCGGTTCGAACGCCGCTGATCTCGCCGCGGTGGGCATGGAGGTAGTCCAGGCGGTCGTAGGCATCGTGCAGGAGCGACTTGAGCGGACTGAATCCGGCATCGACGCGCCTCTGGCTGACGGCGAACAGCTCGGCTTCGGCACGGTCGATCGCCCCCTGGATCTCGGCCGGATCCTCATAGCCGATCCCGGCGATCCGCCCGGCCGCCCCGATCAGGTTCCGCAAGACCGCCTTGCGCTCGACGATCCTCGCGTACTGGGTGACGTGGACGGCGGTCGGGGTTTCGTTCGACAGGCTCGACAGGTAGGCACGCCCACCGACCGCCTCGAGCTCGTCCCGCCGCTCCAGCGCCTCTGCGACGGTGACGATATCGATGGGCTCGCGGCGCTCGAACAGCTCCAGGGCGGCCGCATAGATGCGCGCGTTCGCCTGTCGGTAGAAGTCGGCCGGCCGCAGGAACTCGGCAACCTCGATGACCGCGTCGCGGTCGATCAGGATCGCCCCGAGCACAGACTGCTCGGCCTCGAGACTTTGCGGCGGCAGGCGATCGATCACGCGCGGCGGACTCCGAACGGCGGATGGGGTCGTCATTGTCGGTTGGGGAACCGCTGGTCCGGTCAACGAAGCGGGAGGGCAGCCGGCCCGCAGTCCACGGACTTCAGCCAGTTGTGCGCGCGTTGTGGATGACTCAGTGGATATCCACTAGAGGCGCGGCGGTCTTGTCACACGGCGCACTGGCCGTCCAGTGCGCCTCTGCTAATCGAGACGTCTAATGACACCGATCAATTTGCCCTGAATTCGGACATCGTCGTAGAACTGCGCCGGGTATGCCGGGTTGGCTGGCTGCAGTCGGATCTTGTCCTTCTCCTTGAAGAACCGCTTGAGGGTGACCGCGTTCTCCTCGACCTGGGCGACGACGATGTCGCCGTTCCGCGCGGTGGTCTGCGGCCGGATCAACACGAAGTCGCCATCGGCGATGTGCGCCTCGATCATCGAATCCCCGCGCACCCGCAGGACGTAGGCGTCGCCACTGGGGGCGAGCAGATCGGGCACGGCCATCGTCTCGGAGGCGTCCTGGTAGGCCTCGATCGGCCCGCCGGCGGCGATCTCGCCAATGATCGGCAGCACGCGGGCGTCCGGGGCCGTGGCCTGGGGCACGAGCTCGCTGGTCAGGCCGAGCTTGATGGCGGCGGTGGGCGTCAGGCGGATGGCGCGCGACTGGGCGGCGCCCCGCTCGAGATAGCCATCACGCTCGAGGATCTGGAGGTGGTGGTGGACGGCCGACGTCGAAGCCAACCCGACGGCCCGGGCGATCTCGCGCACGGACGGCGGGTAGCCGCGCGCGCGCAGGGTCGCGGCAATGAAGTCGATGATCTTGAGCTTGCGTTCGGCGTCGTGCTTGGTCACTCGCGCCTCCTTGCAGGCATCATAGCGAACGGACGTTCGATGTCAAGGTCGGCGAGGGTGCGGCTAACGAGGTGTCAGGCCGGAGAAGGGCTAGCGAGACCCCGCCCCTTTCCGCGGGGTCGCGCTGGGCCGCCGACGGCCGGCCTGCCCACCGGCGTCCCAACCGTCGGGATTCCTGCCACGTGTCCATGAGGTGGAGCTTGGGCGCGGTCGTCGTCCCGGCTGCCGGGGGTGGCGCCCTCGATCGACCGCCCGTCGAACGCGAAAACGAGGTTCGACACGCAGCCGGACTCCGTTTGGGCCGGTCGCGATGCGTTTAGCCAGCCGAAGGCGCACGAGCTGGAC
>JAUSJS010000240.1 GCA_030647575.1 Candidatus Limnocylindrales bacterium
GCCCATCGCCCCCGCGAAGATCAGCAGCGAGATCACGGTGATCGTCCCCCCGTCGAGCTCGCCGATCCGCTCGATCACCTCGCGGATGTCGAGCGTGCCGAGGCTGACGAAGATGAGCATGATCCCGAGGGCGAAGCCGACGTCGCCGACGCGGTTGACGATGAACGCCTTCTTGGCTGCCAGCGCGGCCGAGCGCTTGCGGTACCAGAACCCGATCAGCAGGTAGCTGCACAGACCGACCAGCTCCCAGGCCACGAAGACGACCAGGAAGCTGTCCGCCAGGACGAGCAGGAGCATCGAGAACATGAACAGGTTGAGGTAGGCGAAGAAGCGCCAGTAGCCCGGGTCATGGCTCATGTAGCCGATCGAGTAGACGTGGACCAGCAGGCCGATCGTGGTCACGACGATGAGCAGGCAGGCCGTCAGGTTGTCGATGAAGAAGCCGACGTTGACCACGAATCCGCCGGCCGGGATCCACTCGAACAGCTGAACGCCATACCCTCCCTCGGCGAACGGCTCGGCGCCGGTCAGAGCGGAGAAGGCGGCGGCCGAGGCGATCAGCCAGGCCACGAAGACGGCCAGGACCGGGATCCAGTGCGCCTGCTTGCCCAGCCGGCGACCGATCAGGGCGGTGACCGCGAAACCCGCCAGCGGCAGGATCGCGATCAGCGGGATGAGGGTGTCCCAGCTCATTGGCGCATCGCGTCGTACTCGTCGACGAGCGGGGTCTTCTTGTTCCGGAAGATGGCGATCACGATGGCCAACCCGACCGTCGCCTCGGCGGCCGCCACGGCGATGACCATCAGGGCGATGACCGAGCCCTGCGCGCCGAGCTCGGGGATGAAGGCCCCGAACGCGACGATCGCCAGGTTCACGCCGTTGAGCATCAGCTCGATCGACATGAGCATGCTGATCGCGTTGCGCCGCGCCAGGAAGCCGAACGAGCCGATCGCGAACAGGAGCCCGGACAGGATCAGGTAGGCGTCGAGGCTATCGCTCATGACGGGCCGCCCGGTTCGCGTTTCGCCAGGAAGACACCGCCGACCACCGCCGCCAACAAGATCACGCTGACGATCTCGAACGGCAGGACGAAGTCGTTGAACAAGACCTGCGAGAGGGCATCGGTGGCCAGGCGGATCCGCTCGGGCACCTCAGCCCAGTCCGTGGCGCCGATCGACAGGGCGATGACCACCGCGATGACGACCGCCGAGATGGCGGCCGGCACGGCCTGGGTCTGGAAGACGAGTCGGCTCGGGGCGTCCTTCGTCTGGGTGAGCATGATCGCGAACAGGATCAGGACGCTGATCGCGCCGATGTAGACGATCACCTGAGCGGCGGCGATCAGCGGCGCGCCGAGCACCACGTAGATGCCGGCCAGAGCGCCGAAGCAGACCATCATCGCCAGGCCGCAGCGGATGATGTCGCGCATCGTCACGACCAGCAGTCCGGCTCCGAGCATCACGGCGGCGAGGATCCAGAAAAGCGCGTCCTCCCAGTCCTGACCGAGCACGACGAGCATGATCGCGGCGATGCCGATGACCGCCCCGATGACGGCGAGGGCGAGGATGATCGGGACCAGCCGTCGGGCCATTCCCTCTACTCGTGCGGTGCGGGCGCGACCGCGCCGCCGCCGTGCCGACCGTTGCCGCCGGGCAGCCCGGCGATCGTCGCGGGCAGGACCGGGAGCATTCGGGCGGTATCGACGAAGCGGCCCTCCGCGGCAGCCCGAGTGGCCCAATCGCGCTCGCGCCGGATGTAGGTGACCTCCGTCTCGCGGCCCACGGCGGCGATCGCCATCAGGTCGATCATCGGGCTCTCGCGGCTTGTGTCCGCCAGCTCGATGTCGGCGCCGTGGCGCAGCGCGTCGTACGGGCAGGCATCGACGCAGATGCCGCACAGGATGCAGCGGCTCTCGTCGACCTCGAACTTCTGGAGGACGCGCGGCTTGGGCATCAACGCGCCGGTTGGGCAGGTCTCGGCGCACCGCCCGCACGACACGCACGGCGTGTCGTTGAGGCTCATGTCGAGCGGAGTCGTCACCAGCGTGTCGAATCCGATCCGCATGAAGTCGTAGCAGGCGGCACCGACCACCTCGGCACAGACCTGGGCGCAGCGGCCGCAGTCGATGCAGCGCGACGGCTCGCGCAGGATGAAGGCGTGCGAGTCGTCGCGGATGTAGTCGTGATTGACGCCCGTGAAACGGTTCTCGGTGACGCTCCGGTAGCCCGCCCCCTGGTGGTACTGGGGCTCGAGCGTCTGGAGCGTCGTCCCGTACTCGATGCCCAGGCGACGCAGGTCGCAGAACCCGATCGCCTCGCAGGTGCACTGGAGGCAGCGGGTCGATTCGGCGACGGCCGCCTCGGGCGTGTACGGCAGCTCATACTCGATATAGCTGTGATTGCGCTCTTCGGCCTCGAGCGCGGTCATCCGGTAGCGGGCTTCCTTGACCTCGCTGGTAAAGGGCACGATGGACAGGAACTCGGGCTGCGGCTCGGCCAGCGTCTGGCGCGTCCGGATGGCCGACAGGTCCAGCCCCTTGAGATGGGCATCGACGGCGTACGCCGCGGGCCGGCCCTCGGCGCAGGCCTGCACGACGGTTGCCGCGCCGATCCGCACGTCGCCGGCCCCGAAGACGCCCGGGCGGCCGGTCTCGAAGGTCACCGCGTCCGCCTTGAGCCGCCACTG
>JAUSJS010000244.1 GCA_030647575.1 Candidatus Limnocylindrales bacterium
CTTCAGCATCGGCGACGTCCTGATCGGGGTCGGCGTCGCCCTGACGATCGCGATCGGGATGCGCGCCGCCGTGGCACCGGCCGGCGCAGGCACGGGAGAGCTGAGCTCGTGACAATCGCCGACATCGATGGTTGGCGAGCCGCGCCTTCTGGTTCACGACGGGCGGCTGCTGACGAAAGCGCTGCGCGAGGAGAAGGTGGGGGCCGAGCAGGTCCGTGCCGCGGTCCGTGCCCAGGGCCTGGCCCGCCTCGAGGATGTGCGGGTGGCCGTCCTCGAGACAGACGGGTCGATCAGCGTGATCCCGATTGGGCAGGTCGGGAGGGGCAGCGACGGGGTCGGCGACTCCGGGAGCGAAGGCGCGCCCGGCTAGGTCTTCGGCTCGTCGAGGACGTTGGTCTTCAGGAAGTCCAGGATCCGCTCATACGAGTCGCGCCGGTTCTCGCGCCGCTCCCAGCCGTGCGCCTCCTCGTCGTACCAGTGGACGTCGAAGCGCTTGCCCTCGATCTCGAGCGCCTCGACCATGCGCTCGGTCATGAGCGGGACCACCCGCTTGTCCTTGCGCCCGTGCAGGATCAGCAGGGGCGCCTGGATCCGCTCGGCACGGTAGACCGGCGAGCCGCGCCGGTAGACCTCGACGCGACCCGGATCGTCGGGCGAGCCCATCATCTTGTGCAGGTCGAGGCGGCCGGCCCGATCGCCATGGCGAAAGCTTTCCGCGATCTCCGAGTCGCCGAAGAGGTCGACGCCGGCTCGCCACATCCCGGGCTCTTCGACCAGGGCGCACAGGACCATGTAACCGCCGTACGAGCCGCCATAGATGACCAGCCGGCCATCCGACCAGGGCTGCCCCGCCGCCCAGCGCGCGGAATCGACGAGGTCGTGCACGTCGGCGTGGCCCCACTCGCCATGATTCGCATGGCGGAAGGCACGTCCGTATCCGGTCGAACCCCGAAAGTCGACGTCGAAGACGGCAAAGCCATCGGCCACCAGGCGCTGCTTGAGCGGCGCGAAGACCCGGAACGTCTGCCCGGTCGGGCCTCCGTGGGCGAACACGATCGTCGGGACTCGACGGCCGCCGCGCTTGCCGGTCGCGGCCGACGGCCGCCAGAGCGTGCCCTCGACGCGGAGACCATCACGCGCCGTCAGGGTGATCCGCTCCGGGGCTGCGACACGGCCGGGCGCGAGCGCGGGGCGGAGGACCGCCGGCAGCGAGTCGGTGACCTGGCGCGGTCGCGCGTCACCCGGCGCGACGCCCGGGACGGGCAGCAGCCACAGGTCCTGCGGATGCGTCTCATTCTCGCCGACGGCCGCGACCCAGGCGCCATCGGGCAGCCACCCGACCGACCGCCAGACGCCGTCCCAGGGGTTGATCCGCCGGCCGGCTGCCGCGGCGGACACCGTCCGAGGCGTTTTGGGCGGACGGCCGCGACCGCGCTTCGGCGCCACACCGGCCGCGAGCTCGCCGACGATCAGGTCCTGCAGCCCATCGTGCACCTCGACGTAGGCGAAGCGACTCCCGTCCGACGAGGGCAGCGGCGCATACCCGACCCCACCGCCCGGCTCGCCATGCTCGCGATCCCCGGCCGTCAGCACGATCCGGTCACGTCCGTCGGCGGTCCGTTTGACGACCTGGAACCAGCCTTCGGCATCCGAGACGTAAAGCAGCGACCCGTCCCGCAGCCAGCGAGCGCCGACATCCATGCTCGACTCGCCGGCGATGATCTCCGTCGCCCCCGACGCCGGATCGACCAATGCGATCTGGGACGTTTCGCTCGGCTCGGGACGGCGGTTGGCCATGACCGCGATCCGACTGCCATCGGGCGCCCACTCGAACGTGTCGACATCGATGCCGGGCTCGGTCAGGACAGTCGGCTCGGGCGACTTCGGATCTGCGGCCGGGCGACCGCGCCGCGGGACCGGCGCGTCGATCAGCCAGATCTGCGACCAACCCCTTCGGCGCGAAACGAAGGCGAGGCGGTGGCCGTCAGGGGACCAGCGAGGCTGCCGGCCACCACCCGGCTTGCCGGCCACGCGCGTGACCCGGGAGCCATCGGCCTCCATCACCCAGATCTCGTCGTCCCGGACGTAGGCGAGCCGGCGGCCATCCGGCGACCACTGGGGATCCGAGATCGGCTTCTCCGAGGCCGTCAACTGGGTCGGATAGCCGCCCCGCAGCGACAGCGTGAAGACCTGGCGGGCGCCAGCACCCTCAGCGGTGTAGGCGACGATCCGGTCGCGCGGATGGAGCCGGAACTCGCGGGGACTGTCGACCGCCGCGATGGCTTCGGGCGACAGGATCGCAGCCGAGCTCCCGGTCGAGCTCCCGGTCGAACCGCGCCGCGACGCCTCCAGCGGCGTCATCGCCTCCCGGCTCGCGGCTCTGTCGGCGGCACGACGGATGCCTCGAGCTGGTCGCCGAGCTCCACCGTCCGCCGGTAGGCGGCCCAGACCGCCTCGGACAGGACCGTCCGAAGTCGCCCGGACTCGAGCTCATGGAGCGCCGCCGCGGAGGTGCCGCCGGGCGACGTGACCATGTTGCGCAACTCCGCGGGGTGCAGTCCGGACTGCTTGGCGAAGAGGGTCGAGCCCTCGAGCGTCTCGATCACCAGGTCGTGCGCGATGTGGCGCGGGAAACCCAGGTGGACGGCGGCGTCGATCAACGCCTCCATCACCAGGAAGACGTAGGTCGGGCCGGTCCCGGACACGGCGGTCGCCATGGCCACCATCTTCTCGTCGTCGACCTCGAGCTCCTTGCCCAAGGCACCGAGGAGGGCCGCCGCCTGGGCGCGCTGCTCGGGGGTGCATTCGGGCGTCGCGTACCAGACGGTCATGCCCTTGCCGAGCCTGGCCGGGGTGTTCGGCATGCTCCGCACGACCTGGTTGTGGCCGAGGATCCCGGTCAGGGCCGTGCTGGTCGCGCCGGCCAGCACGCTCAGGACGAGCTGGCCGCGGCGGAGATGCGGGCCGATCTCACGTCCCACCTTGCCGAGCATCTGCGGCTTGATCCCGAACAGGATGACGTCGGCGCCCTCGACCGCCTCCAAGTTGCCCGCCACCGTGCGAATACCGTACGCGCGGCCGAGGTGCTCGCGCCGCTCGGCCCGCTGGTGGCTCGCGACGATCTGGTCGGGCTGCACGAGCCCGCCGCGGAGGATGCCCGCGATCATCGCTTCCGCCATCACGCCAGAACCGACAGTCGCAATCTTGGACTTCGCCAGGGGGGACATCGCGCGGAGTATAGCGGTGCGTCGCGGCCGTTCCGGGCCCAATCCGGACGGTCCTGACCGTGCTCAGCGGGCGTCGGCGGCCCGGGCGAATCCGGTCAGGAAGAAGCGGCCCGTCGTCGTCACCGAGGGGTCCCGGAACCCGGTCCCGCTCAGGGCCGCGTCGAGATCACGCGGCTCGTGGTAGACCTTGACGATCGTGAACTCCCGGCCGTCGTCCAGCCGCCGGACGGAGGCGTCGTCCGCCGGAGTCGGATGATCGGCGGCACTCGACTGCGGATCGAAGAGCGAGTCGATGAAGGCGAACGTGCCACCCGGCTTCAGCCAGCGCCGGACGACGCCGAGGAAGGCATCGAGCCGGTCGCGCGGGACGTGGCTCAGCCAGAACCCGGTGAAGACGGCGTCGACCTGCCGATCCGGCTCGGCCCAGGCGTCACGAACGTGCAGGTGGGCTCGCAGCCCGTGAGCGACCAGACGCCCGCGGGCGCGTTCGAGCGGGGCGCTGGCCGCGTCGTAGAGCGAGAGCTCGCCCTTGGAGGCGAGCAGTGGCGACCACCAGCCCGTTCCTGCGGCCAGCTCCACGATCTCGCCGCGGATCGGCAGGTCATCGAGCCAGCGCCCAGCGGCGTCCAGCTCGGCATCCCAGGCAGCGTCGTGGATCGGCCCGCGGGCGTATCGGCCGCGACGGAGGTACCAATCGTCGTACTCAGGCGCCCGAGCCTCGTAGTAGGCGAGCATCTCGGCGTCGCGATCGCGAGCCGGGGTCGCCGCGGCGACGGACACCGGCCGCACCGGTGACGCGTCCACGTCGTCATCGGAGGAACCCAGGGGCGGCGTCTCCGAAGCTCGCGCCGCCCCGCGCTCCGTCAACGCCTGGCGCAGCCGAAAACGCAGGAAGCCGTTGTCGCCGGCCTTGCCCACGCACTCCGGGCAGAGCTGGGCCCATCCCTCCAGGTCGTCCGGTCCGCGGCAGACGTGCGGCGTGCCGCACCACAGGCAATCGAAATGCGCGCGGAATGGCATCGCGACGGTTCGACTCGATCAGGCCTGGACCGGCGTCCATGACCCGAGGGGACCGATGTCGACGAAGGCGTCCGGGTCGAAGATCTCGGCCAGGAGCTCGATCCCGTCGATGACCCGGGGTCCCGGGCGGCTGAAGTAGGCCGACCCGTCCAGGGCGAAGATCCGGTCCCGGCGTACTGCGGCGAGCTCGGGATACCCTGCCGGCCTGGGCGTCCTCGCCCATTCCGCGACCGTCTCGGCCAGGTGGAAGCCGCACGGCATCAGCAGGAGCATCTCGGGGTCGACCTCCGCGATCGCGTCCCAGGTCGTCTGACTCGAGCGCTCGCCGTCCGCCCCCAGCAGATCCCAGCCACCGGCTCGACGGATCTGCTCGGGGACCCAGTGGCCGACGGCGAACGGCGGATCGAGCCACTCGAGGCCAACGACCCGAGGCGCCCGCTGGCCGGCCCCGCGTCGAGCCTGGACGTGCGCTTCGACGGCGCCGAGACGCTCGCGCAGCGATTCGACCAGGTCGACTGCGGCGTCCTCGGCATCGGCCATCGCTCCGACCGTCGTGATCGTGTTGAAGATTCCCTCAATGGAGGTGGGCTCGAGCGAGACGACCGTGATATCCGCGTCGATCGCTCGCGCGACCTCGTTGACCTCGCGGTAGCTGACCGCGCACACGCGGCACAACTCCTGGGTGACGATCAGGTCCGGCCTGGCGGCGGCGAGCGCCTGCTCGTCGAGGGCATAGAGCGACGAACCGCCGTGGACGGCGGCGCTGACGAGGCGATGGATGTCGCGCGACGAGCTCGCGGACAGGTCGTGGACGCTCCGGGTGACGATCGGTTTGCCGACCGCCTCTGGCGGGTAATCGCACTCGTGGGTGACGCCGACCAGCTCATCGGCAAGGCCGATCGAACAGACGATCTCGGTGGCCGACGGGAGGAGCGAGACGATCCGCATGGTCAGGCCGGCTCAGTGGCGCCAGCGACGCCGAGCCCGCTGCCCGCCGCGAAACGCGGTGGCGACTAGCCCGGCTTGGCCGCGTCGACCGCGGCCCGTGCGGCGGCCTTGTCGGCGAACCAGGTCGCGTCGATGACCGTGAACGTGGCCCATTCCGGCGGGAGCGACTCCTCCGGGAAGATCGCGTTGACCGGGCATTCCGGCTCGCATGCGCCGCAGTCGATGCACTCGTTCGGGTCGATGAACAGCTTGCGGTCCGTCCCCTCGTCGTAATGGATGCAGTCGACCGGGCACACGGACACGCACGAGATGTCGAGCACATCGATGCATGGCTCCGCGATCACATAGGTCATCCACATCCTCCTCGAGGCTCACCGCGCCGCGCATCCAGGGCGACGCAAGGGCAGAGCGTACCATCGGACGTACTCACTGCCCATGGGAGTACTCACGGCGCGGGCGCCGAGGCCGGGGCATCCGATGGCGGGAGAACCCAACGGATCGGCACCTGCATGCCCTTCGCCAAGTGGCCGGGAACGTGGCAGCCGACGAACCAGGCGGACCGGCTGGCGGTGGCGTCCGACGGATCAGCCGCCTCGGGCGGCACGGTCCATGTCAGGTCGATGCGCACCCCGGAGCCGACCACCACGCGGATGCCCGCGACCTCGGGTGGCACGGCCACGACCGGGGTCGGCCCGGGAGGCGCCCCGACCGTGGCGGCTTCCGCCGCTTCCCAGGCGTCCTGGACCGACGCGTCGCCGATGACCGCTTCGTGGAGGACGAGGCCGCCGTTGATGACGTGCAGCAGGATCGTCTCGCCGGGGACCAGGTCCAGCACGTCCGGGACGAAGGCGTAGTCCCGGGCGATCAGGTTCACCTCGCGGGGGGCGGCCGATGAACCGGGCAGAATCTGGGGCGTCGCCGCTCCCGAGCCGGCCTCGCAGCCCAGGGCGACCAAGGCGACCGCAGCGGCCAGGGCGACGCCTCTCGGCCCGGAAATTGTAGTCACGCCGGGTAGTCTAGGACCACGCTCCGGAACGCCGACGAATCGGCTTGACACGCCCCAGGGAGCGCGGCAGAGTGCGGCGCACCGCGCATACGGGCGCCCGATCCGACCCGTCACGGTCAGACCAGAGGTCCGCTTGGCGATCCCGGCCCCAACTCCCGATGTTGCGCCGCGGCACGCTGCTGAACGAGCGATCGCCGTGCGCCTCGAGGGTGTCCACAAGCGCTTCGGCGAGGTCGTCGCGGTCGACGGGGTGGACCTCGACGTTCACGACGGCGAATTCTTCTCCATGCTCGGTCCTTCGGGCTCGGGCAAGACCACGACCCTGCGAATGATCGCCGGGTTCGAGCTGCCGACCGCTGGGCGGATCCTGCTCCACGGTCAGGACGTGACGGCCGTCCCACCGTTCGACCGCGACGTCAACACGGTCTTCCAGGACTACGCGTTGTTTCCGCACATGAGCGTCGGTGACAACGTGGGCTACGGGCTGATGGTCCGCAAGGCGCCCAAGGCGGAGCGGGTTACGCGCGTCCGGGATGCTCTCAGGATGGTCCGGCTCGAGGGCTATGAGCGGCGCAAGCCGAGCCAGCTCTCAGGGGGTCAACGGCAGCGGGTCGCCCTCGCCCGGGCGCTCGTCAATCGGCCACGGGTGCTGCTCCTCGACGAACCGCTGGGAGCGCTGGATCTGAAGCTGCGCGAGGAGATGCAGCTGGAGCTGAAGACGATCCAGCAACAGGTCGGGATCACGTTCATCTACGTCACCCATGACCAGGAAGAGGCGCTCACCATGAGCGATCGACTGGCCGTCTTCAACAAGGGCCGGATCGAGCAGGTCGGCGCACCGGCCGAGGTGTACGAGCGGCCGGCGACCCGCTTCGTGGCCGGCTTCGTCGGCATGTCGAATCTCCTGACCGGAGCGGTCGCGCAAGCCGTCATCGGGCGTCCCGGGACCTTCACCATCCGGCCAGAGAAGATCCACCTGGCGGAGCTCGACGCGACGGTCGCTGCCGACGAGAACTCGGCGACCGGCCGGATCCGCGATGTCGTCTATCTCGGCTCCGACACTCGGTATATCGTGGCGCTCGACGCGGGGGCGGATCTGGCGGTCACACAGCAGAATTTGGCGACGTCCTCCACCGAGGCGCTCGCCCTGCAGGGCAAGGCTGTCCGCCTTGTCTGGAAGCGACAGCACGACCTCCCCATCGTGGGTGAGGCGTGAATCGGAGGAGGAGAACCGGAATGCAGATGCGAAGGCTGCTTGGGCTTGGCGCCTCGGCGGCCATGATCGTCGCGGCTTGTTCGGGTGCCGGCGGTGGTACGCCCGCACCCAGCCTGCCGACCGAGCTCGGCAGCACTCAGGGCCAGACGATCAACGTCCTGGCCTGGCCCGGATACGTCGAGGACGGCACGACCGACCCGGCCGTCGATTGGGTGACCGGCTTCGAGAAAGACACCGGGTGCACGGTCAACTACCAGATCTTCGGCACGTCGGACGAGGCCTACACCCTCTATTCGACCAGCCCTGAGCAATTCGACGTGGTGTCGGCATCCGGTGACGCCAGCCTGCGCCTGGTCCGCGGAGGATTCGTCCAGCCGGTCAACCTGAGCCTGTTCAAGAATTACCCGGACATCTTCGAGGCGCTCAAGAACAAGCCATATAACACGGTCGACGGGCTGGCTTACGGGGTACCGCACGGCCGCGGCTCCAACTTGCTGATGTGGCGGACGGACCAGGTCACGCCGGCCCCGACCTCGTGGGCGCAGATGTTCGACCCGGCCAGCGGTTACAAGGTCAGCATCTACGACGCGCCGGTCTACATCGCGGACGCCGCGGTGGTGTTGATGAAGACCAAGCCCGAGCTCAACATCAAGAACCCGTATGCGCTGGACGAGACGCAGTTCGCCGCTGCGGTCGCCCTCCTGAACCAGCAGAAACCGGCCGTCACTCAGCGCTGGGTCGACTACCTCAAGCAGATGGACGACTTCCGGGCCGGCAACGCGAATGTCGGAACGACCTGGCAGATCATCACCAACTTCCTGCAGGTTGAAGATCCGCCGGTCCCGGTCGAAGTCATCAAGCCGTCCGAGGGAGCGACCGGCTGGTCGGACACCTGGATGATCAACTCGAAGACCAAGAACCTGGCCTGCGCCTACGCATATATCGACCACCTGACTTCTCCGGAGGTCAACGCCCAGATCGCCGAATGGTTCGGCGAGGCCCCGGGCAACTCGAAATCGTGTGCGCTGACCGCCGACACAAACCATTGCGCGATCTTCCATGCCGACGACGACGCGTTCTGGCAGGACGTCTGGTATTGGCAGACGCCGACCGAGGATTGCGTCGACGGACGCACGGATGTCAAGTGCAAGGGATTCGACGACTGGATCAAGGCCTGGACCGAGATCAAGGGCTGATCCGGCTCGATCAAGCTGAGAGTTTGGCCCGGGCCCGCCGAGCGGACCCGGGCCAAACCATCCCAGGCCAATGAGATGACGACCGACGCAAGACCGGCTCCACCGGCACACCCGGCGCTCAGCCGACGCTTTGCCGTGTGGCTCCATCGCCATCCTCGCGGCCGGCTTGGCCTCATCCTCGCTCTGCCGCTGGCCTGGTTGGTGGTCGCCTATCTGGGCTCCCTGCTCGTCCTCTTCCTCAACGCGTTCTGGTCGCGCGATCCGTTCACGTCGCTGGTCGTCCGCGAGTTCACCCTCGACAACTTCGTCGAGCTGCTGGTGACCGAGGTCTACCGGACAGTCATGTTCCGGACGATCGCGATGGCCGCGCTGGTCACCCTGACCTGCATCGTGCTCGCCTACCCCATCGCCTACTACATGGCCAAGGTCGCGTCGAGAAGGATCCGCGGGATGCTGGCGGTCGCCGTGCTGATGCCGCTGTGGGCGAGCTACCTGGTCAAGGCGTACTCGTGGCGGCTGATCCTGTCCGAGGAGGGGGTCCTCGACTGGGTTCTCGAGCCCTTCGGCCTGAAGGGACCCGGCTTTGGTGACGTGGCCGTCTGGCTGGTCTTCACCTACCTCTGGCTGCCGTACATGATCCTGCCCATCTATGCCGGCCTCGAACGCATTCCGGACTCGCTCCTGGAGGCTTCGTCGGACCTCGGTGGGCGCGGCTGGACGACGTTTCGGCGGGTGATCCTTCCGCTCTCGATCCCGGCCGTCGCGGCGGGGTCGATCTTCACGTTCTCGCTGACCCTGGGCGACTACATCGTGCCCGGGCTCGTATCGACGACCCAGTTCATCGGCAACGTGATCTTCGTGAACGTGGCCCAGGACCTGCCGCTGGCCGCAGCCTATTCGCTGGTCCCGCTCGCGATCGTGCTCATCTACCTGTACCTCGTGCGGCGCCTCGGCGCCTTCGAGGCGCTCTGATGGGCGGCGGGACGCTCGGCCGGGTCGGGCTGCGGGTCGCGACGGGGCTCATTCTCGCGTTCATCTACATCCCGCTTGTGCTCGTGGTCGTCTACGCGTTCAACCGGAGCGGCACGTCGGCCTGGCCGCCATCCGGCTTCACCATGGCATGGATCGCCACCGCCTTCGCGAACACGGGGCTGCAGCAGGCCTTTCTGACGTCGGTCGCAGCAGCGCTCGGCGCAACGGTGATCGCGCTGATCCTGGGGAGCCTGGCCTCGCTGGCCGTCGCGCGCTACGCCTTCTTCGGCCGGGAAACCATCTCGTTCGTGGTGATCCTGCCGATCGCCCTGCCCGGCATCGTCACGGGCATGGCGCTATCGACGACCTACGCCTCGCTCGACGTGCCGCTCGGCCTGCTGACCATCGTCATTGGCCACGCGACGTTCTGTGTGGTCCTGGTCTACAACAACGCGATCGCCCGGCTCCGGCGGATCGCGCCGTCGCTCGAGGAGGCGTCGGCCGATCTCGGCGCCGACACGTTCCAGACATTTCGATACGTCAGCTTCCCGGCGCTGCGCTCGGCGCTGCTGGCCGGAGGCCTACTGGCCTTCGCCCTCTCCTTCGACGAAGTCATCGTCACCATCTTCACCGCTGGGGGCGTCAAGACATTGCCGATCTGGATCTTCCAGAGCTTCCGCCTGGCCAATCAGGTTCCGTTGGTCAACGTGGCGGGATTGGTCGCGATCCTGCTGTCCGTCATCCCCGTCTATCTGGCGACACGGCTCAGCGGCTCGGTGGCTGGTGCGCGAACCTGACGGACGTCAGCGCCACTTGTAGCCCGACTCGACGAGGAAGACCAGGGCGGGGACGACGAGAACGACGAAACGGGCGATCAGACGGCGCATGCGACACCTCCGCCGGCATGGCGCCGGCGCTCGGACGACGGTGAGAACCCCTCCGAGGAGTGCCCGGTCCCGGAACCGCTGCGAACAGTGTCGCGAACGACGCTTAGCTGCGACTTACCGCGCGGCCGAACCGGCGGCGGCCCAGGGTCGGATGAACGATCGGCGCCGCTGCATGGGCTGCAGCGATGGTCGCAAGGCTGCCGTCTGCGACGCCCGACGTGCCAGGGCCTGATCGATCTCGACGGTCAGGCGGCGGCCGATCGGCGTGCGCGCCAGCCACTCCAGGTAATCGGGGTCGTGGTTGACGAGGCTCCCGACGGTCCATCCCGCATATCGTCCGAAGTCGATGACAGATCCCGATCCCGGCTGATTCGGGCCGGTCCGAGCGGCGTTCCCGGCCTGCGCCACCGTTGGAGCCGATCCTTTGCGATCCGTCGATCGTCTGGACTGGGACTTGAGCGCCTGCGCGTCGTGGGCGGCCCGGCGTTCGGTATTGCCGAGGACGGACCAGGCCTCGGTGATCGCGATCATCCGGCCCGGCTCGCCACCGAAATCCGGGTGATACTTTCGCGCAAGCGCCCGATAGGCTGCCCGGAGCACCTCAGGTTCAGCGCGTCGATGAACCTGGAGGACCTCATATGGGTCGTTCATGCCTAGACCGTAGCCAGCGACACCCGCGCCGCAAGTCGGCTACATGGTTTCGGAACGGCAGCCGATAGTCCTGCCTCGACCTGCGGATCGCTCGGCCCGCGGCTACATCGACGGAACGTGATCCGACGGGAGATAGGTCTCGGGGTCGTCGCGGAACTCGAGCAGGCAACCCTTGCCGCAGAACCAGTAGGTCGTGCCGTTGTATTCAAGGGACAGGTCGCTGGTCGTCGTGTCGACTTCCATGCCGCATACGGGATCGATCTGGGTCGCCATCAGTGCCTCCTTGAGGGGTACTCCCATGGAGTATAGCGCCAGCGTGCGCCGTGGTCGGCCGGCGCGTACAGTCCGCTGATGGATCCAAAGGATTCGGAGACCTTCCGAGCGCCGCTCACGGCGGAACGCGCGCGTCTCCTGGAGGAGATCGGCGAGGCTATCGTGGCGCCCGAACAGATGACCTACGGTTCCCAGGCCGCCGCCGCCAGCCAGGTCTTCGAACAGCAGCGCGACTTCGCCCTGCGCGACCGTGCGATCCAGCACCTGGCCCAGGTCGACGCGGCGCTGGCCCGCCTCGACGACCGAACCTTTGGCCGGTGTGTTCGGTGCGGTCGCGACATTGCGCCGGGGCGCCTTGAGGCGCTGCCCTGGGCGGCCCACTGCATCGAATGCCAGACCGCCCTCGATCGAGGGCAGCGGTGAACCAAGCCGTTCGCCATGGGGAGCGGACCACGCTGGTCGGCCTCGAGGCGATCCGGTTGGCTGCCGAGACCCTTCGCGGAGTCACCATTCGGTCGCCGCTCGTGGGATTCGGGCCAACGGCGCAGCGGCGATTCCTGAAGGCCGAGTCGCTCCAGCCGATCGGCGCATTCAAGCTCAGGGGCGCGTATGTCGCTGTGGCCTCGCTTCCGCCGGAGGTGCGGGCGCGCGGTGTCATCACCTACTCGTCGGGGAACCACGCCCAGGGTGTTGCACGAGCCGCACGCCTGCTGGGCGCGTCGGCGGTCATCGTCATGCCGTTCGATGCCCCGCGAATCAAGCGGGAGCGCGTGGAGGCGGACGGTGCCGAGGTCGTCATCGTCGGGACCGCCAGCGACGAGCGTCAGCGCGTCGCCGAATCGATCGCGGCGGAGCGATCCCTGGCCATCATCCCGCCATTCGACGATGACCGGATCATTGCCGGCCAGGGGACGATCGGTCTCGAGCTCGTCGAGGATCTGGAGGACCTGGCAGTCGTCCTCGTCCCGATCGGTGGGGGCGGGCTGGCGAGCGGCGTGGCCGCGGCCGTCAAGAACCTCCGGCCCGGGACACGGGTCATCGGGGTGGAGCCGGAGCTCGGTGCCGACGCGCGCGATTCGCTGGCGCGTGGCGAGATCGTCCGATGGCCGTCCGAGCTCGTCTCTCGCACGATCGCCGACGGCACTCGAACGCAGGCGCTGGGCTCGCGCACGTTCGCCCACCTTCAGGCCTACCTGGACGGGATCGTCACGGTGTCCGAGACCGAAATCGCCGCGGGCGTCCGGCTGGCTGCCGAACGGAGCCGACTCGTGGTCGAGCCGTCCGGTGCGCTGTCGATCGCTGCGATGGCGTTCCACGGCGCGGAATTCGGGCTCGCAGGAGTGGAGGGCTCCGTCGTGGCCGTGGTGAGCGGCGGGAACGTCGATCCGGAGCGGTATCGGGAGTATCTCGCGGCACCGATCCCGGAAGAGGGGTAGCTAATGGGCGTGGCGGTGCGGGTGGAAGCCCGGAGCGCGGGGCTACCCGGGCCGCGGCGGATCGAGCGCCTGGGCCGGACCTGGCGCGGGCGGGCAGCCGACCCCGCCCCTCGCTATGACCCACGCGACTCCTCGCGCTCCTCGGCGAGGCGTTCTGCGAGGCGACGCTCGCGGACGCGGATCTGCGCAAGGTCGAGGTCGGCCTGGCGATCGGCCCGGGCCAGGCCGCGTGCATCGGCTCGCATCCAGCCCGCGACCAGCAGCATGATCGCGCCCAGGAAGATGGCGTCGCCGGCGATCCACATCACGCCCGCGGCGAGTCGCTGGTCGGCCAGCGGGTCGATCCCGTAGGGCCGTCCGAGCGTCGCGTAATGCGGATACAGCACGCCGGCGGCATTCAGGATCACGACCGCCAGGAACGTGTTCTGGGTCATCTGCAGGAAGACGTGGGCGATCCGGGCCGGATGCCCGATTCGCCACGGCGCGGGATCGAGACCCACGGCCGGCCACCAGAAGAGCAGCGCACTGGTCAGAAACAGCCCGTGTTCGAGATCGTGGACCAGCGAGTCCTCCAACGCGACGTCGAAGAGCCCCGAGAAGTGGCTCGCCCACATGACCCCGGCAAAGATGACCGACGCGGTCACCGGGAAGGTGAGCAAGCGCATGAGCCGTGAATGGAGGATTGGCAGGACCCACCGCCGGCGGGTCGCGCGGGAACTCAGCCGCAGGACCAGGGTGATCGGCGCGGACAGGGCAAACAGCGGCGCGACGACGAGCACGAGCAGCACGTGCTGGACCATGTGGATCGAGAAGAGGGTCGTGTCGTAGCGCTCGATGCCGGAGATCAGCGCGAACGACAGCGCGAGCATCGACACCAGGAAGGCCAGGCTGCGGCGTCGGGGCACGGGGTTCGCGGGGTGGCGTGCAGCGACCCGACCCGCCGCCCACAGCCACCAGGCGGCGGCCGCACCGATTCCCAGCGTCGGAAGCGGCTCGAAGGTCCAACCGAGCAGCAAGGAGCCGATCGTCGGAGGCTCGGGCGGAACCGGGCCGTGCGCGAGTGCCGGGCTGGCGACCGCGGCCAGGCCGGCGACGGCCACGAGCGCGACGGCGGAACCGCGCAACGCACGAATCGAGCGCATTGGCGGCATCGTCGCACGAACGCGGCCGGAGGTCCCGCCCAGACGAACCGGGTCACCGGCCGGCCCTGCCGCATGGCCCGCGCGGGCACGCGAGCGGCGCGCGCTCCGGGTAGAATGGCCGCGCTTCGGCCCGCCGGTCGAGAGCGCCTGCTGACTCATCGGTCGTGCGCCACGTCCCGGCGTGAGGCCATCCTCGAGGACGTCGATGTCGAGTTCCCCCAGGACGCGCCCAACGCCCGGAACGGTCGTCACCGTCAGCGCTGTCCTGCTCCTGATCGCGCTCGCGGCCGCGGCCGTCGCGCTGGGCTTCGATCCGCTCGGCGGGGCGCAGGGGTTCGTGACCGGCCTCTACCCACCGGTCGCGGTGACCGAGCAAGGCGCCCGGATCCGCGACCTGTACACGATCGTCTTCCTGGTCGCCGCGGCGATCTTCCTGCTGGTAGAGGGCCTGATCATCTGGTCGGTCATTCGCTACCGGCGAAAGCCTGGCGACGACACGCTGCCGGCGCAGACCCATGGCAACAATCTGGCGGAGCTGGTCTGGACGATCGTTCCGTCACTGATCGTCGTCGGCCTGTTCGTCGTGTCATGGCAGACGCTCAACGCGGTCGACACCGCCGCGGCCGATCCCGAGACCCGGATCCGGGCGGTGGCCGGGCAGTTCCAGTGGCAGTTCGACTACCTGTCGGACGACGGCCAGACCGTGCTCTACACCCAGAGCCAGGCGGCGGGTGAGGGCGGCGGCATGGCCGTACCGGCGGGCCGCACGGTCCAGCTGACGCTGACCAGCCAGGACGTCATTCACGCCTTCTACGTCCCGCAATTCCTGTTCAAGCGCGACGTCGTTCCGGGTCGCGTGAACCAGTTCGACTTCAAGGTCAACGCATCGGACGCCGGCCAGACCTTTCGGGGGCAGTGCGCCGAGCTGTGCGGGACGGGTCACCGGATCATGCTGTTCGAGGTCCATGCGCTCTCACCGGCCGACTTCGATGCCTGGCTCGACGCAAAGATCGCCGAGGCCAACCCGACGCCCCCACCGCCACCGAGCGGCGAGGCCGGCGTGACGCTCGAG
The DNA here is from genome assembly GCA_030647575.1 of Candidatus Limnocylindrales bacterium. Classification (GTDB taxonomy): domain Bacteria; phylum Chloroflexota; class Limnocylindria; order Limnocylindrales; family CSP1-4; genus SPCO01. The sequence goes on from JAUSJS010000244.1 coordinate 15,047, forward strand.
GTGAGCGCGCTCAACGTGGCCTTCGAACAGGCCTCCCTCACCGCCCCGGCCGGTGCGCCGTTCCAGATCGTGTTCGACAACCAGGACAGCGGCGTTCCTCACAACGTCGCGATCCACAAGGACTTGCCGACGGGTGAGGAGGTCTTCAAGGGCGAGATCTTCAGCGGGCCCGACAAGCGGACCTACGACGTGGCGCCCCTCGAGGCCGGCGCCTATGCCTTCGTCTGTACCGTCCACCCGACCATGACCGGCACGCTGACGGTCGAGTAAGGAGCCCAGATGGCGACGACCACGCTGACGCCCGCTGCCTCCGCCTACCGGAGCGGCCTGTACGCCTGGCTGACGACGACGGACCACAAGAAGATCGGGATCATGTACCTGATCAACTCGTTCGTCTTCTTCTTTATCGCCGGGTTGATGGTCCTCGTGGTCCGTGCCGAGCTCGCCCAGCCCGGGCTCCAGTTCGTGACCGACGCAACGTACAACGAGCTCTTCTCGATGCACGCGACGGTGATGATCTTCGTGTTCATCATCCCGATCCTGGCTGGCTTCGCGAACTACGTGGTGCCACTGCAGATCGGCGCGCCGGACATGGCCTTCCCCCGAATCAACGCGATGTCCTTCTGGATGCTGCCCCTGGGTGGCACGCTCCTGCTGCTCGGCTTCGTGACCGGTGGGGCGGCCGCGGCGGGCTGGACCAGCTATCCGCCACTCTCGGAGGACCGGCCGCTGGCGGCCATCGGGTCCGGTCAGGACCTGTGGATCGTTGGCCTGGTCCTGATCGGCACGAGCTCGATCCTGGGCGCGATCAACTTCCTGGTCACGATCTTCAAGATGCGGGCGCCGGGCATGACCCTCTTCCGGATGCCGATCCTCGTCTGGACGGTCCTCGTGACGTCGGTCCTGGTGTTGATGGCGACACCGGTCATCACGAGTGCCCTCATCATGCTGTTCATCGATCGCAACTACGGCGGGTCGTTCTTCGACCCGCGGGTGGGTGGCGACCCGATCCTCTACCAGAACGTCTTCTGGTTCTACTCGCACCCTGCGGTCTACGTGATGGTCCTGCCGGCGATGGGCATGATCAGCGAGATCCTGCCGGTGTTCAGCCGCAAGCCGCTGTTCGGGTACAAGGCGTTCGTGTTCGCCACGGCCGGCATCGGGGCGCTCGGCTTCTCTGTGTGGGCCCACCACATGTTCACGACCGGCGCGGTCTACCTGCCGTTCTTCAGCCTGATGACCTTCCTGATTGCGGTCCCGACCGGGGTCAAGATGTTCAACTGGATCTTCACCCTGTGGCGCGGGAAGCTGACCCTGGCGACGCCTCTGCTGTTCGCGCTCGGCTTCCTCAGCATGTTCCTGATCGGCGGGATCGACGGCGCCTTCAGCGCGGCCGTGCCGGTCGACTTCGCGCTGCACGACACCTACTGGGTGGTCTCCCATCTCCATTACGTCCTGTTCGGCGGGTCCGTCTTCGGGGTGATGGCCGGCTTCTACTTCTACTTCCCGAAGATGACCGGCCGGATGCTCAACGAGACGGTCGGCAAGCTCCAGTTCGTGCTGATGTGCAGCGGCTTCAACCTGACCTTCTTCCCGATGCACGAGCTAGGGCTGGCTGGGATGCCGCGCCGGATCGCCGACTACTCGTCGGCCGCCGGCTGGAACGACCTGAACATGCTGGCCACGATCGGCGGCTTCACGATCGCCGCCAGCATGATCCCGTTCCTGTGGAACGTCTTCGTCTCGCTGCGCAGCGGCAAGCCCGCTGGCGACGATCCATGGGAAGCAAACACCCTGGAGTGGGCGACGAGCTCGCCGCCACCGCCCTACAACTTCGACCACCTGCCGGAGATCCGCTCGGAACGACCGCTCTTCGATCTGCGCCACGGCCGGACGGCCGGGCACTGACCGACCGACGACGATGACGACCGACAGCCACGCCCTGGTCCCAGTCGAGCACAGCCCGATCGCCGGGTTCGCCCACGACAGCCGCGGTGGCATCAGCAACCCGGTCCTCGGGATGCTGCTGTTCCTCACCTCCGAGGTGATGTTCTTCGGCGGCCTGTTCGCCGCCTACTTCAGCGTGCGGGCAAACGCCCCGCAGTGGCCGCCGGAGGAGTTCCGCGCGACCCTCCAGATCCTGCCGCTGGTCGGCCCGGCGACCATCCTCCTGATCCTGAGCTCGTTCACCTGCCAGTTCGCGGTCTGGGCCATCCGGCGCGACGACCGAACCGCCTTCCTGCGCAACATGACCGTCACGGTGGCGCTGGGGATCACCTTCCTGCTCATGCAGGGCACGGACTACGTGACCCTCGGTTCGGAGGGACTGACCCTCTCGTCCGGAACGTTCGGCACGACCTACTACACGCTCACCGGCTTCCACGGCGCCCACGTCTTCGGTGGCGTGATCATGCTGTCGGTGGTGCTCTATCGCGGGATGGCCGGCCAGTTCTCGTCACGCCACCACGATGCGGTCGAGGGTGCGTCGCTCTACTGGCACTTCGTGGACGTGGTCTGGATCCTCCTTTTCTCGCTCCTCTACCTGCTGCCCGGGAGATAGGAGTCGCCATGCACCCGCTTCGCCACCCGCGCAATGCCGCCCTGATGGGGATCGCGTTCGTCGTCATCGGCGTGATCTTCTGGGCGGTACCGGCCTACGGCGGCTGGCACGTGGACTACGCGGGGACGACGATGCTCATCTTCCTCGGCGGCGCGATGGCCATGATGGCCTACGTGCTCGTCGCCGGGTCATCCAAGGAGTGACCCCGATCGCTCGCGTTCGCGCGATCTGATCCGGCCGAACCATGCTGGAACAACTCTGGAACGGCATCCTCGAGCTGGTTTCCCAGTTCGTGATCCCGGACTGGGGCGGGCTCGTGGCGCTGCTGCCAGTGGGGATCGTGATCCTGGTCGCGATCGGGCTGATCTGGACATTCCGGCGCCTGATGACGGCCGCACCGGCGCGTCGGGGCATCGGCCGGGTACCTCCAACGACGCCGGCCGGCATCCATATGCCCGGGCCATCGCTGGCACCGATCTTTGCGGCGATCGGGGTGTTCCTGCTCTTCCTGGGCCTGGTGTTCGGCGGCGTAGCCCTGGCCCTGGGAGCCATCGCGCTGGTCCTGACCCTGCTCTACTGGCTGGCTGAGGGCCTGCGGGTCTACGACCGCGACATCGAACCGACGCGCACGATCCTGCCCGCGCGGGTCGACGCGGTTCCGCCGCCTGGCGTCCACATGCCGGGGCCGTCGTTCCGCCCGATCATGGGCGCGCTCGGTACGGCGTTGCTGTTGCTCGGTCTCGTCTTCGGCGGCTGGCTGCTGGCGGTTGGCGTCTTCGCGCTGGTCGCCGGGCTCATCGGCTGGCTGGCGGACGCTCGCAAGGAGTACGTCAAGACGGTCGAGGCGGATCGCACCGGACACCTGGAGGGCATGCCGGCTCCGCGGCCGCCGTCCCGACTCTTCGCCACCCTGGCTGTGCTGGTCGTGGCGGCCGCCGTCCTGCAGTCGGGCGTCCTCACGACCGGCCCGGCCAGCGGTGGAACGCCCGGGGCGTCCGAGAGCCCGGGTGGATCGGCCGCTCCGCCACACGCCTCGGGAGCCCCCGCGTCGGGCGCGCCGGCCTCGGGCGAGCCGGGCGGCCCGACGGCGGACGTGAAGGTCGAGGCCAAGGGTGTCGCCTTCGTACAGGGCTCGTGGGCCGGCCCGGCGGACAAGCCGTTCACGATTGCCTTCGACAACGAGGACCCGGGCACGCCGCACAACATCGCGCTCAAGGACTCGAGCGGCGCCGAAGTCTGGAAAGGCGACATCATCAACGGCGTCGAGACACGGGTCTACGACGTCCCTGCCCTCCCTGCAGGCCAGTACACCTTCGCCTGTTCCGTTCACTCGAACATGAGCGGGACGGCCACGCTCCAGTAGCTGGGCTTCGACCATGCCGCGACGCCCGATCCTGCTCGCCCTGCTGGTCGCGAGCCTGACTGCACTGGGAGTGCTGCTGTTCGTCCGGTCGGCCGGTGGTGGCCCGCGTGCGGTGGTCGGCAATCCCGCGCCGGCGATCGTCGGGACGACACTGGACGGCACGACCTTCGACCTGGCCGCCTTGCGCGGCCACCCGGTGCTGGTCAATTTCTGGGGGCCGTCATGTGTCCCGTGCCGCGAAGAGTTTCCGTTGCTGGCCGCCAAGCTGGCCGAACATGCCGCGGGCGGCCTGAGCGTCGTCGGGGTGCTAACCGATGACCCGCCCGAGCCGGCGCGAGACTTCGTCGCCGAGTACGGCGCCTCATGGCCGACCGTGATCGACCCCGATAAGGCCCTCAAGACTGCCTACCGCGTGGCCGCACGACCGCAGACCTACTTCATCGATGGCGCCGGAATCATTCGCTCGATCCAGATTGGCGAACTGACCGACGCCGATTTCGAGCGCCAGTACGAGCGGATCGCCCCATGACGGCTGGCTCCGCGGCCGGCGGCGGAGCCCAGGGCGCCAGCGGAGCCGGCGAACCAGCCGTCCTCGTCCAGGGGCTGACGAAGCGATACGGGGATCGGATTGTCCTCGACGGCGTCTCGATCTCCGTCGGGCACGGCGAGCTCGTCGCGCTGCTGGGCCCCAACGGCGCCGGCAAGACCACGACCGTGGAGATCATCGAGGGCTACCGCCGGGCCAACGGTGGGATCGTCCGCGTCCTTGGCCAGGATCCCGCGAGCGGCGGCCCGCAGCTCCGGGCACGTGTCGGCCTGATGCTCCAGGGCGGCGGCATCGACCCGCGCGCCCAACCACGCGAAACGCTCGTCCAGTACGGCCGGTTCCATGCGAACCCGCGCAACGCCGACGAATTGCTCGACCTCGTCGGGTTGCGGGCGGTGGCCCGCACCCGCTATCGACGGCTCTCGGGCGGCGAGCGTCAGCGGCTGGGGCTCGCGTTGGCGCTCGTGGGACGACCGGAGGTGCTGGTCCTCGACGAGCCGACGGCCGGCATGGATCCCGAGGCACGCGCGGCGACTCGTGCGATCGTGGCCGACCTGCGCGCAGCGGGCGTGGCCATCCTGTTGACCAGCCACGACCTCGGTGATGTGGAACGGATGGCCGATCGGGTGTGCGTCCTGCACAGCGGCCGGATCGTCGCGTCGGGAACACCGGCGGAGCTGGCGGCAGGCGCCTGGCCACGTCTGCGGTTCAGGCTCGATGGGCCGCTCCCCGGGGAGCAGCTGGCGAGCCTCGGGCAGGCGTTGACGCTCGCTCGGCCGGGGGCCGAACTGGTCGCCGAGCCGGACGCCGGCCGGTATCGGGTCGAAGGCGCCGCCCCGGACGCCGTGGTCATCGCCGCCCTGGCGGACTGGTGC
>JAUSJS010000249.1 GCA_030647575.1 Candidatus Limnocylindrales bacterium
TCGTGATCTTCTTCCTGGCCCAACGCGCGTTCATGCGCGGCGTCGTCGTCACCGGGGTCGAGAAGTGATCGAGCGAACCGAGGCCCCACCGCGGATTCCGGCCGTTGCCTGGCGCTGGCCGATGGGCCAGCCCTGCCCCAACGTGAGCCGTCCGCACGTGACCGCGCCGATGATCGACGATGGACCGTGGGGCGGCGTGCCGATCGGCGGCCTGGGCACCGGGAGCATCGGACGGACGCATCGCGGCGACGCGGCCCGCTGGCACCTCGAGGTCGGCGAGCACGCGTTCGGACCGGTCGCCGCGGACGGCTTCGCGGTCTACGTGGGTCGTCCCGGCGCCGCTGGCCGGGCAACCGTCCTGTCGACGCTCCGACCCGCTGCCCTGCCGGCCTGGGGCTGGACGCTGCCCGAGGGTGCCGGCACCTATCACGGGCTCTTCCCGCGCGCCTGGCAGACCTTCGAACCGGGCGCTCTGGGGGTCGGATTGGTCGGCGAGCAACTGAGCCCGGTGATCGCCGGCGATCTCGAATCGAGCGCCCTGCCCGTCGGCGCCTTCGAGTGGTGGGTGGAGAACCCGGGACCGGACCCGCTGACGGTCGGGATCATGTTGACCTGGCAGGATCCGGCCGCCGATCCGTGCAAGCCAGCCTCGCCCGGCGCCTGGCACGAAACCATCGACGCTACCGAAGCCGGCGGCGCGGTCCTCCACGCCCCCGCCGGCGCCCCGTCGGGCCTGCGCGGGACGTTCGCCCTGGCGGCGTCCCGCGCGCCCGGCGTAAGCGTCTCCGTGCGATCGCGCTTCGATGCCCTGGCCGACACGGAGCTGTGGGCCGATTTTGCCGCCGATGGGCGGCTCGATCCGTCGGACGACCACCGGCCCAGCCAACACGGCGAGGCGATCGGTGCCGCCGTCGCGGCCACCGTCGAGCTGGCGCCAGGTGAGCGCCGCTCCCTGCGTTTCGCCATTGCCTGGGACCTTCCGATCGTCGAGTTCGGTGCCGGACGCCAATGGTGGAAGCGCTACACGCGCGCCTGGGGCCGGACCGGCGAGCGGGCCTTCGACCTAGCGGCGCACGCGCTCGAGCAGGGGCTGGCCTGGCGGGACGCCATCGAGGCCTGGCAGCGCCCCGTTCTCGAGGCCGACGACCGGCCGGGCTGGTACAAGGCGGCACTCTTCAACGAGCTCTACTTCCTGGTCGATGGCGGCACGTTCTGGGAAGCGGGCGAGGTGGGCGGTCCCGATCCGGACCCGGAAGATCCCGGCCGGTTCGCCATGCTGGAGTGCCTCGACTATCGCTTCTATGACACGGTCGACGTTGACTTCTACGCCTCTTTCGCCGTCCTCCGCCTCTTCCCGGAGCTCGAGGCCCGCGGAATCCGCGACCTGCTCGCGGCCATTCCCGTCGACGATCCGGAAATCGTCATGATCGAGGCGTCCGGACGACCCGCGCCCCGCAAGGTCGGGGGGACGGTGCCCCACGACGTCGGCGGGCCGGACGACGACCCGTTCTACCGGCTCAACCGATACAAGTTCCAGGACGTCAGCGGGTGGAAGGACCTGGGTCCCAAGTTCGTCCTCCAGGTCTGGCGCGACGCGGTAGCCGACCCGCGCGACGGCGACTCGTTGATCCGCGATGCCTGGCCGACGGTCGATGCGGTGCTGACTCGGCTGTCCGAGCGAGATCGCGACGGCGATGGACTCCCCGAACATGACGGATTGCCCGACCAGACCTACGACACCTGGCCGATGCACGGACCTTCGGCGTATGGCGGCTCGCTGTGGCTCGCAGCGGTGGCAGCCGCTGCGGAGATGGCCAGGCGCCTGGGCCGGCCCGACGAGGCCAGACGCTGGGAGGGCTGGTTGGAGCGTGGCCAGGTCGCCTTCAACGTCCGGCTCTGGCGTGGCGACCATTACGCCTACGACGGCGGCGGGGGCCCAAGCTCGGACAGCGTCATGGCCGACCAGCTCGCCGGTCAGTGGTATGCGGACGCGACCGGCCTCGGCGATCTCGTTCCGAAGGAGCGGGTCGAGGCGGCCCTGCGCACGATTCACCGGCTCAACGTCTGCAGCTTCGCCGGGGGGACGATGGGCGCTGTCAACGGCATGCGCCCCGACGGCACGATCGACGCCTCGAGCGAGCAGTCCAAGGAGGTCTGGGTCGGGACCACCTACGCCCTCGCCGCGTTCATGCTCGGACGCGGGCTGACCCAGGAGGGCTGGGAGACGGCGCGCGGCGCTGCCGCCGTGACCTACGGGCGCGGGCTCTGGTTCCGGACGCCCGAAGCCTACGACCGCGACGGCAACTTCCGAGCCAGCCTCTATCTGCGCCCGCTCGCCATCTGGGCGATCGAGGAGGCCCTCGAGCGCCGCGCCTGCGAGACGGCCGGTTGAGCCGGCTGCCTCAGACAGCTTTGGCGGCGGCCTCCGCGCGTACCCGCTCGACGAACCGACCGATCCTTCGCAGCGCTTCCTCCAGGCGCTCGTACGAGGTCGCATAGCACATCCGGACGTGGCCGGCGCCCGACGGCCCGAACGCGTCGCCGGGGACGACCGCCACGCGCTCCTCGGTCAGCAGGCGTTCCGTGAACGCGTCGGCGGACAGGCCGGTCGAGCTGATCCGCGGGAAGGCGTAGAACGCGCCGCGCGGCTCGAAGGTCTCGAGGCCCAGGGCATTGAGCCCGTCGACCAGCAGGCGGCGTCGCCGGTCGTATTCGGCCACCATCCGCGCGACGTCAGGTTCGCCGTCGACAATCGCGACGAGGGCCGCATCCTGGGCGGTCGTCGGCGCCGACATGATGGCGTACTGGTGCACCTTGACGATCCCCTCGAGGATCCCAGCCGGTGCCGCCAGGTAGCCGACGCGCCAGCCGGTCATCGCATAGGCCTTCGAGAAGCCGCCGATCAGGATCGTCCGCTCGCGCATCCCGGGCAGCGCGCTTATCGCGCGATGGCGGTATGTCCCATAGGCCAGCCGATCGTAGATCTCGTCGCTGTAGACGAGGAGGTCGTGCTCGACCGCGATCCGGGCCAACTCGTCCTGGACCGCGTCGGGAAGGACGGCGCCGGTCGGGTTGCACGGGTACCCGAGGAAGAGCGCCTTGGTGCGCGGCGTGATGGCCGCCTCGACCGCCGCCGGGTCCAGCGCGAAGTCGTCCTCGAAGCGGGTCGCGACATGGCGGACGATCCCGCCGGCGAACACGATGGCCGGCACGTATGAGACGTACGAAGGCTCGTGGAGGATGACCTCGTCGCCCGGATTGCAGGTGGCGCGCAGGGCCAGATCGACCGCCTCCGACGCGCCGACGGTGATCAGCAGCTCGGTCGCGGGGTCGTATCCGACGCCGTATCGACGCTCCAGGTGAGCCGCCAACGCACGGCGCAGCTCGAGCGTCCCGAAGTTGGAGGTGTAATGGGTGCGGCCTTCGCGCAGGCTCTCGACGCCCGCCTCGACGATCACCCGCGGGGTGTCGAAGTCGGGCTCCCCCACCCCGAGGCTAATCACGTCGTCCATCGTGGCCAGGATGTCGAAGAACCGCCGGATCCCGGATGGCGGGACGGCCAGCACCCGCTCGGCGAGGGCCCGCTCGGCAAGCGGCGGGCGCGGCGTCACCGCCATCTTCTCCATCAGCGCGACCCGCTGATGGCCAGCGCGGACATCCGTTCGGCCGGCGTCGGCGCGTCCGGGTCCGCGGCGCGAAGGAGCTCGGTCGGCTCGAGCGAGCGCCAGTCGGCCTCGGCGGTGATCGCCTCGTAGCCGCGCGCGAGCCCGAACAGCTCGGCCTCCGACCAGGGCGCGCCGATCAGCTGGAGGCCCACCGGGAGGCCCTCGGAGAGCCCGCACGGGATCGAGATGCCGGGCAGGCCGGCCATGTTGACCGGCAGCGTGCAGGCGTCCGACAGGTACATCGCGACCGGATCGGCCAGCCGGTCCCCGAACCTGAAGGCGACGGTCGGGCTCGTCGGGGCGACCAGGGCGTCGAAGCCCTGCACCCAGAGCGCGTCGAAGTCGGCCTTGATCAGCGTCCGGACCTTCTGCGCCTTGAGGTAGTACGCATCGTAGTAGCCGGACGACAGGGCATAGGTCCCGAGCATGATCCGGCGTTTCACCTCCGGCCCGAAGCCACGCCCGCGGGTCGCCAGGTAGTTCGCCAGGACGTCGCCCTCGGCGTGGTGCGGACCGTAGCGCAGCCCGTCGTAGCGCGCCAGGTTGGCCGACGCCTCGGCGGGCGCCACGATGTAGTAGGTGGCAAGACCGTAGTCGGTGTGCGGCAGGCTGACCTCCTCGACCGTCGCGCCGGCAGCCTCGAGGGCACGGACCGCCTCGCGGACGCGCGCCTCGACGCCGGGCTCCATGCCCGCCACGAAGTATTCACGAGGGAGCCCAAGGCGTTTGCCCCGGAGCGCCGCGGCCGCCGCGTCGTCACTCGACGGCAGGGCCGCCAGCTTCGCCGGAACGGGTTGGGGCGAAGAGGTCGAATCACGATCGTCGCGTCCGGCGATCGCGTGGAGCAGTGCGGCCGCATCGCGGGCGTCTCGGGCGAACGGCCCGATCTGGTCGAGGGAGCTGGCGAAGGCCACGATGCCGTAGCGGCGGACCCGGCCATAGGTCGGCTTCATGCCGACGATCCCGCACAGCGCCGCGGGCTGGCGAATGGAGCCGCCGGTGTCGGTCCCGATCGACAGCGGCACGTGGTAGGCAGCGACGGCGGCCGCAGAGCCGCCACTGCTGCCGCCGGGCACGCGGTCGAGCGCCCACGGGTTGGCCGTGGGGCCGTAGGCGGAGTGCTCTGTGGAGGAGCCCATGGCGAACTCGTCCATGTTGGTCTTGCCCAGGATCACCGCGCCGGCCTCGCGCAACCGCTCGGTGATGTGCGCGTCGTACGGCGCCCGGTAGCCCTCCAGGATGCGCGAGCCCGCGGTGCACTGGCCACCTTTGAGGGAGACGAGGTCCTTGAGCGCGATCGGAATGCCAAGGAGCGGTCGCAGCCGATCGAGGACGCCCGGACCGCCCCTCCGAGCGGCGGCGAGTCGCCCGTCGGCGGCGTCCGCCTCGACCAGCGCGCGCTCGCGGTCGATCGTCAGCCAGGCATTGAGCGCCCGGTTGTCGCGCTCGGCGGCGGCGAGGTGCGCCGCGGTCAGCTCGCGCGAGGAGACCTGCCCGGAACGCAGCAACGCGGCCATCTCGTGCGCGTGGAGGCGCGTCAGATCGGCCATCGCCCGTCAGCGCTCATCGAGGATGGCCGGAACGACGATGAAGTCGCCGTCGCGGGCCGGCGCGTTCGCAAGGACTGCCTCGACCGGCAGCGACGGGCGAACGACGTCATCGCGCAGGATATTCTCGAGCTCGATGGTCTGGGCCGTCGGGGCGATGTCGTCGGTCGGCAGCTCGGTCAGGATCGTGTACTGGTCCAGGATGTGGTTGAGCTGGCCTTCCAGGCGGGTCAGCTCCTCGTCGGTCAGGCCGAGCCGTGCGAGATACGCGACATGCTCGACGTCCGAACGTGACAGGGTGGCCATGGCCCGATGATATCCGACGCCCCCGCTACGATCGCCTCGTGCACCTGCCCGCGATCCGATCCATGACCCGGGCCGACATCGATGCGACCGCGAACGCCATCCTGCGCTCCGGTTGGGGAGATCGCCGGATCAAGATGGCGTTCGTCGTCGGTCACCGGCAGTGCCGGCCGTTCGTGGCCGAGGCGGACGGCGCCATCGTCGGGACCGGCGTGACGACGGTCAATGGCTCGGTGGCCTGGATCGGCACGATCTGGGTCGACCCGGCCTGGCGCGGTCGAGGACTCGGGAAGGCGCTGACGCTCGCAACGATCGAGGCCGCCGAGGCCGCGGGCTGCCGGACGCTCGTCCTGGTGGCGACCGAGGCCGGTCAACCGCTCTACGAGCGTCTCGGCTTTCGCGCCCAGACTCGCTACCGGATCCTCGAGGCGCCGGGCCTCGCGACCGGCGGGCCCGATGGACGGATCCGCCCCTTCCGACCGCCTGACCTCTCCGCCATGGCGGCCCTGGACGCGGCCGCCACCGGCGAGGACCGCGCCCACCTGCTGGCGGCCTTCGCGGCACCCGAGACCACCCGCTGCCTCGAGCACGACGACGGAACGCTCGGCGGATTCGTCCTTCGGGCTCCGTGGGGTGGTGGCGCGACGATCGCGCCCGACCCGGATGACGCACTGGCCATCCTTCACGCCAGGCGGCTGGCAACGGGCCCGGACAAGCGTGTTCGGGCCGGACTGCTGGAGACGAATGCGGCCGGGCTGGACCGGCTGCTGGCCGCCGGATGGATCGATTCGTGGCAGGCGCCACGGCTGATCCGGGGCGAGATGCCGGCCTGGCAGCCGAACGCCATCTGGGGCCAGTTCGACCACGCCGTCGGCTGATCCCAGGGTGATCGGGACGATAGTCCTGTTGGGCGGTGACTCGACCGTCGCCGCAGCACGACCCGATTTGGTCATGGTCCATCCGGGACCTCTCGCTCATGCTTGATCCAGCGACATGGTCCTCCCGGCGAAGGGGAGTTGCCGGCGAGCGGGCGCGCGACGGGCGGCTCGGCGGGCCACGAGCTCAGGATGGAGACGGGGAGCAACCCATTGATGATCGATACGGCCTGCCTTCAGTGCGGCACGCCGGCCGGGAGCAGCCTCGCGAGTTTCTGCCGGCGATGTGGGCTCCCGTACGGCGAGCGACCGCGCGCCGACGTGGAGCTGCCGAACTGCCCGATCTGTTACCGCTCGGTCGACGATGACGGGCGCCTGCCTAGCCTCGAGCGCTACGGACTCCGGGTCGACCTGGTCCGTCACCAGGCCGAGCACGAGGTCCATCCGGTTGGTGACGATGAGTGGTTGGA
>JAUSJS010000267.1 GCA_030647575.1 Candidatus Limnocylindrales bacterium
CCGTGAAGATGTCCTCGGCTGGACCACCCGGCCCGTAGTAGGCGGTGGGCATTCGGTGCTTGCCCGGGTCGATCCATTGCGAGCCGTGGACGGTCGTGCCGCTGATCAGCACGGTCAAGCCCGAATCGGCGGATCGCACGACCCTGGTGACCCCGAAGAAGCTGCGCCCGCGGAACTCGGTCGGCTGGAGGACGAAGGCCGCGAGGACCAGCACGACCGCCGCCGACAGCGCCAGGAACCACGGCCGACCACCGACCACGAGGATGAGCCCACCAATCGCGAGCCAGGCGATGCCGACCATCAACGCCGGCGAAGCCGACAGGAACAGGAGCGCGCCCAGGAGAGCGGCGCCGACCGCGTAGGGCAGGACTCGACCCGGCAGTCTGGCCACGAACGGCCTGAATGTCAGACCCTGGGCCGCGGTGGCGTCCGGCGTCCGCGCGACAAGCGCCAGGGCGGCCAGCGCACCGACCAGCAGGATCGGGTACTCCCAGATGTCGGGGAAGAAGGTCGGTGCAACGACGGCAACGAAGGCCGAGCCCAGCGCGGCGCCGGTCGCGAGCGTCAGGTAGAAGTCGGTGAGGTGGGCAGCATGCGGACGATCCCGCGCCAGCCGGCCATGGAGCCCGGTCGCGATGACCCCATAGCCGATGAGCTCCAACCCGAGGACCGCGAGGATCGGCCAGGCGGCGGCCGCCACGTGGGGCACCCACAGCAGCGTGACGGCGGCCGGCGTGGCGACCGCGGCCCACCCGATGAGGCGACCGGCGCGAGGCGAGAACGCAAGGATCAAGGAGACGAGATAGATCCCAAGCGGGACGACCCACAGCAACGGAGCCGACAGCAGGTCCGTGGCGATGAAGTTCGTGACAGCCGACAACAACCCCGACGGAACCGCCGCCAGGAGCAGCCAGCGACCGCGCCGGGGCCAGTCGATGACGTCCGCGGCCCTTGCCTGGGTCTCCTCCACCCCGATCCACGAAGGACGCGGACGACGGGCCATGTCCGGCATGGCACGCAGCGCGGCGCGAGCGAGGAGGAGTGCCAGCGCACCGAACGCGATCGTCCAGACGAGGCGCTGCGCGCCGAGTCCAAGGCGCGGCTCGATCACCAGCGGGTAGGCCAGCAGCGCCAGCAGCGAACCGCCGTTGGCCAGGGCGTAGAGCCAGTACGGATCGCCTTCGCGTTCGGGTCCGGCGGCGGCGAGCCAGCTGGAAAGCAGCGGTGTCGAGGCAGCGAGGACGAACGCGGGCAGTCCGATCAGCCCGACGAGGCTCCGGATCCCGTCGATCGCCGACCGGGCGGAGCTGGCGCTGATCGCGCTTGGCGCCTGGAACAGCGCGAAGAGTGCGAGCCCGGCCAGGGCAAGATGGAGAGGGGGACCCCATCGCCCGAAGCGTGTCACCGACAGGTGCCCGTACGCGTATCCCGCAACGAGCAGCACCTGGAAGAAGCACAGCACCGTTGCCCAGACCATTGGGCCGCCGCCGAAGACCGGCAGCACGAGGCGGCCAACGAGTGGTTCGATGGTGAATAACAGGAAAGCCGAGAGGCCGATCGGCAGCGCAAACGGCAGCGTTGCGTCCATCACGGATCGCGAGGCGGTCAGGGTGCGTGCGGTCATCGATCCTCCGGCGCGGCGGAAGCTATCGTGGTCTTCACAGGCCGCTGGTCAAGTGAGAAGAATGACTCATGGGAGCGATGTCCCGATCACGCGGCGAAGCAGGAAATACTCCGGCCGGGGGCGGTCGTCGGTGATGAGCGGGCCGGGACCCGCGGCCTCGCGAACGGCATCACCCGTCAGCCAGGTCTGGCGGGCGACCACGCGCACCCAATCATCCACGGTCCTCGCCGGCGAGTCGTAGGCGGACGAGATGTCCTCCAGGACCCCGGGGCGTCCGAGCACGGCGCGGATGTCGGCCTCGGCGAAGGCGATCGGAGCGGTCGACCCGAGCATGTAGATGCCGTACCCGCCGGCGCCCTTGACCAAGGTCACCTCCGGAAAGACCGAGGCAAAGGTCCGGATGTGGTCCAGGAAGTCGAGCACGGGCCCGCCGTAGGGGACCCATTGCATCATGATCCCGCCGTCGGTCAGGTGGTCGCGGCCGGCCTCGTAGTACTCGCGTGAGGAGATCACGGACGCCCCGGAACTCTCGATCGGTGGTGGCGGGTCGGTGACGATGATGTCGAAGCGTCGGTCGGTCAGCTCCAGGTGGTTCCGACCGTCGGCGATGATCACCCGGCCCCTCGGATCGGCCAGGACCGCCGCCGCGTCGTCGTAGTAGTAGCCGAACATCCGGGGCACGCTCGGCACCAGCTCAACGGCATCGGTCCGGAGGCCGGCGATCAGCGCGGCGCGGAACGCCGAGCCCATCCCGAAGGCCACGACCAGCGCGTCCTCCGAGCCCGGGCGGGCGATCAGCGGCAGGACCGGCATCAGCTTGGCGTCGACCGTCAGCAGCGTCATGGACGTGCCGGCCACCCAGAGCTCGGGGGTCGAGCGGATCTGACCGGCCTGGACCGAGGCGATCTCGTCCTCGGTGGAGGCGAAGACTCGCCCACCGGCGGAAGCGACGTACGCCTCAGTGGGCTGGACGAGGAGACCCGGCCAGGCGGCCGCGGCGACAACAGCCACGGCCACAACCGCACCGGCGACGGCCAGGAAACGGCCGGACCGACCCGCAATCACGCGCCAGCC